>CALAAN010000268.1 GCA_937884915.1 uncultured Oscillibacter sp. | reverse complement strand
AATGCGGCATTGCTGGCGCTCGCCGCATTGTGGAGTGCCCTGATAGACGGAGATTACTGCGCACTTCTACAAGATGGGCAGAGCGACAGCTGATGATAGGAGCAAGCCAAATCGTATAGCAACACTAAACGCGGCGACGCCGCGCGCAGGCATTCCCATTCCGGAGGCGCAAAGGTCATTCAACCCCGAGACTGCCAATCTAAAACCTTTCTCTTGGGGGATCTAAAGGGGGCCATTCTCTTTTGTGAAAGAGAATGGCCCCCTTTGCTTCGTGCAGCGCCATCGGCGCTGCTATCCCTCGCGGCGCAGTGCGCCGCTCAAAGCTCTGGCAACAGATCTGATATCTCAGGGAACATGAGAAACGCCGTCTGAATACCAAGCCCTTGCGCAAGGCGCGCTTTTTGCCGCAAAGTCTCCGCATCATCGAACAGCACGAAGTGCGTGCCACTTCCCGCGGAGTAGGTGGAATATTTCGCCATCAGCTCGCGGGAGAAGTAGACGGACGAGGGATGCTTTTCCCGCAGGGCGAGCAGCTCTTCGCGCGTCAGCGGCGTGCCGCAGCCGGAGGGGCAGGGGAGAGGGAAGTCCATCATCACGCGCTCCAAATCGAGCGCCAGACGCTCCGCACCATAGCGGCAGGCGGTTTCTTCCAGCAGCGCGCGCAGCGACCCGCCGGAAAGCCCTGTGCCGACGAGGAGCGTCGCGCCCTCGGCCGGGAGCGAGAGGGGGCAGTAGAGCGCCATCCCCCGCGCGCTCAGGCGGGCGGAGAGACGCGCGAGAAACGAAAGCCTGTCAGGATACGGATTGTTCTCAAAGTCCGCCAGTACGCCCTGGAAGCCGCGCCTGACGCATTCTGTGATGATGGTGCGGCAGAGCGCATCCACACGTGGGATCAGACTGGTGCAGCGGTCGGAAAGCCCCATGAGCCCGCCGCGCGGGAAAGCGGTCGCGTCGCAGCGCGTCAGGCACCCGCCCTGACCGACGGCGTAGGCCACGTGGACGAGCGGCAGCGCGGGCTTTGAGGCGCACTCAGCGAGTGCCTTTGGCGTGATGGCGAGGTAGGTGAGCAGAAAAATCCCCCCTTGTGAAAAGCGCGTTCGGCGCGTATAATAATCATAATACTTTTATGCGCGATGGGAGACCGATATGCTCAGCTTGCTTTGCCCGCAATGGGTGTTTGACGATTACGAGGCCGTGACGCCGGAATTTTTGAAAGACCGCGGCGTGAAGCTGCTGCTTTCCGACCTCGACTTCACGCTCGCGCCCAAGAGCCAGAGCGAGCCGGACGAGTCGCTCGCGCGTTGGATCAGCGCGCTGAAGGAAGCGGGCATCGAGTTTGCCATTTTGTCGAACAATAGAAGTCCCGTGCGCGTGGAAAAGTTCTGCAAGCCGCTCAGAGTTGGCTACGTCGGCCACGCGGGCAAGCCCGGCACGCGCGGCTTTCACGAGGCGATGGCGCGCTACGGCGTGAACGCGGGGGAGACGGCGATGCTCGGCGACAAGCTGCTCACCGACACGCTCGGCGCTCGGCGCAGCGGCGTTCTGATGCTGATGGTCGAGCCGCGCGGCGGCGCGGTGGGCGCGTGGAACCACGTGCTGCACGCCCTGCAGCAGCCGTTCAAGGCCGCGAGCGCGCACGACGAGCGGAAAAAACACTGAAATTTGCAAATTTCACCCACAACATCAGGAAAAACACTTGCATTGCCGCACTATATGCGGTAAAATACCATAGGTTTAGAACCGATAACTTTGTGAATTTGAGGATAGCGATGATATCCTCGGGAATACAGGAGGAAACAGTTATGGCAACGATTACCGCTGGCGAGTTCAGAAACGGTAAAGTATTTGAGATGGACGGCAAGTATTATCAGGTCGTCGAATTCCAGCATGTCAAGCCCGGTAAGGGCGCGGCTTTCGTGCGCACCAAGATGAAGAACGTCGTCACCGGCGGCGTGACCGAGACCTCTTTCAACCCCACGGCCAAGTTCGAGGAAGTGGCCATCGAGCGCAAGAACATGGAGTACAGCTACAATGACGGCGATCTCTACTACTTCATGGATCAGGAGACCTACGACATGGTTCCCCTGAACCGCGACATGCTCGGCGATGCGTTCCGCTTCGTCAAGGAGAACACGATGTGCATGATCCTGTCCATCAAGGGCAACGTCTTCGGCGTGGAGCCCCCCAACTTCGTCGATCTCGAGGTCACCGATACCGAGCCGGGCCTGGCCGGCAACACCGCGACCAACACCCTCAAGCCCGCCACGCTCGAGACTGGTGCGGAGGTCAAGGTGCCCCTCTTCATCAACATCGGCGACAAGATCCAGATCGACACCCGCACGGGCGAGTATATCGGCCGCGCCAAGTAATAGACAGTAAGTAAGCAGCAACAGGAAAATCGTAGTTCCGGTAACAGAAAGGAGTTTTACGATGGGTATTTCTGAAAAAGTCGCGTATCTCAAGGGCCTGATGGAAGGCATGAATCTGAACGCGGATTCCAACGAGGGCAAGCTGTTCCTCGCGATCGCCGACGTTCTCGATGAGATCGCTCTCGAAATCGAAGACCTGACCGACGAGGTCATGGAGCTCGGCGACGGCCTGGACGTCATCAGCGATGACCTCGGTGACGTGGAAGACATCGTCTATGATGAGGACGAGGACGACTACGAGGATGAGGAAGACGACGAGGACGACGAGGAGGAGTGCTACGCCACGACCTGCCCCGAGTGCGAAGAGGAGATCTTCTTCGACGATTCCGTGCTCGAGGACGGCAAGGTTGAGTGCCCCAACTGCGGCGCGACCCTCGAATTCGACCCCGCCGACCTTGCGGAAGACGAGGAAGAGAAGGACGACTGAGCGTCTGAAAACCGCATAAAAGGACCTCCGCAGCAGTATTCCTGCTGCGGAGATCCTTTACTTTATGTTATTGAGAAGATGGGATTTGTCACGGATCATTCAGTTTCTCAATCTTTGTGATATCAGCGAGAGGTAATGTCCCACCAAACTGTAAATGCAGGACATCTTTTTCAAATGATTCGATCGTGACATTGCGGTAGGCATCGTCTCGGAAATCAAGAAGACCTCTTATCAGGCCATCTCTTTTGGCCAACGAGATCTGCACAGGGATGCCGCAGAAAAATTCTCTGCCGACCTCTTCTGTGAGGGGCTGCTCCGATTGTTTCCCTTTGGCCGGCGAAACGGATGTAATATATTTTCTGCCTATCATTCCGTATACGCCGCTTGTTTTCTCTGAAGATTGATAATAGTATAGGAAATCCTGATCTTTGGCGATGATATAGACGCCGTACACGCCATCGTTCCAGCCTGTGAGTTCAATATCATAAGGCTGATTCCCAAAGTCGTGCTCTTTACGATCCGGCGATTCTGTTTTCCTGTTGTTATTTGACCTCACGGTGTTTCCAATCAGTTCATCGACACTGACATTAAAAACGAGTGATAGCTGTAACAGATTATCGATCTCGGGGACACCGCCGTCCGCTTCCCATTTTGCAACCGCGGAACGGGATACATTTAATTTTTCGGCAAGGACTTCCTGAGAAAATTCTTTTGCACTTCTGAATTGCCTTATTTTTTCTCCCATTGTCATAACAATGCGTCTCCTTGTTCTTTATTGTGTCTTGAGTATATTACCGGATACATTAGCCGTCCATATACGCATTGTGACAATGTTGTTACGTACCGTAACAGTTGGCAGTGAAACAGAAACACAGCAATAATTTCTTTATGTTACCGCCCTAAAAGTCTGCGATAATCTTTCGGCATCCAGCGCATAAAAAGGCGGTCTGCCAGTTTTCTTCGTAGATCGCGCCAGTGCAGTCGGGGGAAACCAGAGTTGCCCCTGCGTCTGCCATACTCTTTTTCGTGTACAGCATGGGCACTTTACAGCCGCTGGGAATAAAATAGTTCTCCCCGCGGGTGCGCAGCCTGCCTTGCTGCATCTCTTTTTCGCAAAATGGACACTTCACGGTGTGTTCCTCCCTGAAAATCTCTCCTTGTCAAGACTTGCTTTTCGCAGCTATGCGGTCATGCAGGTCTCTGCGATATAAAAATCATAGCATG
>CALAAN010000267.1 GCA_937884915.1 uncultured Oscillibacter sp. | reverse complement strand
GCATTTTTACCATGCGCTGCTGTTCGCGGTCGTTGGCATGAAGTAACTGTCTTTTCAGGTGTTCTTCTCCCATATCGGACTGTGCAGACCAGTATTGCAGACGGCTCAGAACATAGGCATAAAGCGTATCATAGCGGATGTAATGAGAGGTGCAGTCGCAATGCCTCGGTCCGTGCTGGCGGTAGTTGGTGCAGACAAAGTAGTGGAACGGCTTGCTGTTGCTGTTATTCGTGCCGTAGCTCATCGACCAGCCGCAGTCAGCGCATTTCACAAGACCGGAAAAGATTTGCGTGGTTGCCGTTTTCATTTTCCTGCGGCGGCTTGCAATCTGCTCCTGCACCTGCTCAAAGACTTCCTTGGGGATAATGGCTTCGTGGGTGTTTTCAATCCGCAGCCATTCCTCCGGCGGCTTCCGGATTTTCTTCTTGTTCTTGTAGGAAATGTTGGTCTGAATGCCGTGGACGCTGTTGCCGATGTAGGTCTCATTCTTGACGATGCTCTTAACCTGAGCAACCGTCCATGCGTAGCGCTTCTTTTCCGGCGCGTCTGCATAGATGTTGGCGAATGTGCCATAGCGGGTGTAGTTCAGCCAGCCCGGAGTCGGCACCTGCTCATCCAGAAGAATCCCTGTAATTTTAGCAGCCCCAGCCCCGTGAAAAGCAAGGTCAAAGATTTTCTCCACGATCCATCTCGTTTCCTCGTCGATCACCAGCCGGTTCTTCACATCCGGGTCTCGCTTGTATCCCAGCGGTGCATAGGCAAAGGTGCGTTCTCCGGCTAAAAACTTGGCGTGGAGAGAGTTCTTGACCTTGCGGCTGGTGTCCTTGGCAAACCACTCGTTGAACAGGTTTTTGAAAGGAACGAAATCACTGAGACCTTTTTCCGTGTCCTCGTTGTCCGAAACGGCGATGTAGCGGATGCCCTTTTCCGGAAACACGAACTCCAGATAGTAGTCCATCATGATATGCTCTCTGCCAAAGCGAGATAGGTCCTTGCTGGCGATGCAGTTCACCTTTCCTGCCTCAACGTCCTGCATCATGCGCTGGAAATTAGGACGGTCGAAATTCGTACCAGACCATCCGTCGTCGATGTACTCGCCTACTACATGAAGGTTGTTTTCCTCTGCAAATCGACGCAGGATTGTGCGCTGGGTCTCAATGGACACGCTGTCGCCATAGCTTTCATCGTCACGGCTCAGACGCATATAAAGTGCGGTATTGTATGGTTGTTTCATAATGACTTCCTCCTATCAGTCGAAACAACCCACGCTTACAATACTTTGCTGAGAATAGTGTATCATAAGCGTGGGCTGGATTCAATGTGGATTCCCAGTTTTTAGCTTGCCGGGGCGATGACTTTCCCGGATTTTCTCTCCTGAGCCACATAGCGAATGCTCTCTGCGGCAATCTCCCCGTAGGTCCTGCCCTGCGGCTTGAAATGCTCCGATACCCGGATACGGCTCTTGCCGTGGTAGAAGTACAGCGTTCCGTCCTCACCCTGTGCGTAGAACATGGGAACGGCTGGCTTCGATTTCATGATCTCGGCATAGTAGTTCTCCCAATAGCGTTTGCACATATCCAGGAAACTCTTAGGGTGTATCTGAAAACCGTATCAAAGCAGCTTTCAAGGCCAATGTCCCGGCAAAGGGCAATGAGGGTGTCAAGCGGCGCATTCTGCATAACAGCGTCGTTGATCTTGTTGTAGTCAATAGCGGTATTTTTCATAGTTGCGCTGACGATGATCACGACGCTCGTCATTCTGGCCGTGACGTCGAACGTCGTGCTGTCGCTCGGCATGGTCGGCGCACTGTCCATCGTCCGCTTCCGCACGGCGATCAAAGAGCCGCTGGACATTGCGTTTTTGTTCTGGGCGATCGCCGTCGGCATCGTGCTGGCCGCGGGCTTTATTCCGCTGGCGGTGTTCGGAAGCGTGATCATCGGGGTGATGCTGCTCGTGTTTGTGAACCGGAAAAGCCATCAAAATCCCTTCATGCTCGTTTTGCAGTGTGAAGACGAAGCGTCGGAACGCGCGGCGATGGACTATCTCAAGGCGCAGACGCTGCGGTGCAGTCTCAAGAGCAAGGCGGCGCAAGCAGGAAATATTGAACTGAACGTCGAGCTGCGCCTGAAATCGGACGACACGTCGTTTATCAACCAGCTCGCGCAGACGCCGGGCGTTTCGAGCGCGGTGCTCGTCACGTACAACGGCGAGTATATGGGCTGAATATGGCGGCGCACAAAAAAACAGACAGGATTTGCTGCGCCGTGCTGATTCTGTCGGTTCTGATCACAGTTCTTTTCATGAACGGCGAGGCGCTGGGGCTGACCGCGAAAGCGGCCGCGCTCGGCTATGAGACGCGGCTGTTTGACACGACGAAGGTGCACACGATCGATATCGTGATGGACGGCTGGGACACGTTTATCGATGGCTGCGAGGACGAGGAATATGCGTCCTGCGCGGTCGTCATTGACGGCGAGTCCTATAAAAACGTCGCCATCCGCGCCAAAGGAAACACGTCCCTCTCCTCCGTCCGGCAGCTCGGCAGCCAGCGTTACAGCTTCAAGCTCGAGTTTGACCACTATGAAAGCGGCAAAACGTATCACGGCCTCGACAAGCTGTGCCTGAACAACCTCATTCAGGACAACACCATGATGAAGGACTACCTTGTCTACCGGCTCATGGGAAATTTCGGCGTCGCGAGCCCGCTTTGCAGCTTCGTCTACATCACCGTCAACGGCGAGGACTGGGGGCTGTATCTGGCCGTTGAGGGCGTGGAGGACGCGTTTTTGGAGCGGAACTACGGGGCAAATTCCGGAGAGCTAAGCCAGACTCCATGTCCTTCGGCGGCGGCCGCGGCAACGGCAAGGATTTTGACATGGACGATTTTGACTTTGGCGATACGGATTTTGACCCGGCCGATTCGGAAACCGGTGCAGGGCAAATGCCCGATTTCGGAGACTTCAGCCCCGGAGATTTCCAGCCGCCAAGTGACGATACCACGGACGCGCCGCCGGAAAAGCCGGATGGTACAACGGACAACGCACCCGGCGAGACTGGCAGCAAACGGCCCGAGATGCCGGGCGGCGGCTTCGGCGGCATGGGCTCGAGCGATGTGAAGCTTTCCTACATCGACGACGATCCGGACAGCTACGCGAATATCTTTGACAACGCCAAAACGGACGTGACCGAAAAAGACGAGGCGCGGCTCATTGAGAGCCTCAAAAAGCTCTCATCTTACGAAGATCTCGAGGACGTTCTGGACATTGACGCGGTCGTTCGCTACTTCGTGGTGCACAATTTTGTTGTCAACGGCGACAGCTACACCGGCTCGATGATCCACAGCTACTATCTCTATGAAGAACACGGCAGGCTCTCGATGCTTCCGTGGGACTACAATCTGGCCTTCGGCGGCTTTCAGGCAAGCGACGCGACCGCTTCCGTCAACGACCCCATCGACGACGTGCTTTCCGACCGGCCGATGCAGGCGTGGATGTTCTCAAGCGAAGAATACACGCAGCTCTATCACGAGTATTACGCGGAATTTTTGCAGTCGGCAGATATTCAGGGCCTCATTGACGAGGCATACAGCCTGATCGCGCCGTATGTCGAAAAGGACCCGACGAAGTTCTGCACCTACGAGGAATTTGAGACCGGCGTCCAGACGCTCAAGACCTACTGCACGCTGCGCACCGAGAGCGTGCAGGGCCAGCTGAGCGGCAGCATTCCGTCCACGAGCGAGGCGCAGAAGCTCGATAGCGAAAGCCTCGTCGACGCGTCCGCCATCACCGTTTCCGACATGGGCAGCATGGGAAACACGATGGGAGGCGGCTTCGGCGGCCCCGGAAACGGCGATCTTGAACCGCCCGGAAGATCCGGCTCCGACGATGCACCGACGGCCGCAGCCGCAGAGACCTCCTCGCAGGACGGCCAAACGCCGCAGAGTCCCGGCACGGACGATACCTCGAACCGTCCCACGCCGCCGGACGGAGGACCTGACACGCAGTCCGGAAGAACGGGCGCCGGCAGCGCGGAGATCCTCCTCACCGCCGCCTGCGCCGCTCCCGCCTTAAAATTATTTTGCT
>CALAAN010000266.1 GCA_937884915.1 uncultured Oscillibacter sp. | reverse complement strand
TGATGACATTCATCGGCGTGCGGATATCGTGCGACATGCGCGAGAGGAACTCGGACTTTGCCTCGTTCGCACGGCGCGCCGCATCCGCCGCGCTCATCAGGTCCTTTTCGCGGCGCTTTTCTTCGCTGTAAAGGCGCATCGCAAAGAGCACCTGCTCCGCCTCGCCGTTTTCTCCGCGCGTCTGCACGATGAAGCGCGCAAGATGCCAGTTTCCGTCCCTCACGGGGTATTCGAGCATCACGGAATCCTCGTGCCGCAGTCTCTCTGCAAGCGTCGAAAGGTCAAAAAACGGTTCAACATAGGGCAGGTATTCCGGCACGATGCTCTGCTTGCTCATTTCACTCATGTGGACGCTCGCTCTGCCGCTGTGTCCGGTCAGACGGTGCATTCGCCGCTCGCTTGCAACCTCTTCATAATATCCCGTGCGCAGATCGATACGGTAGATCGTATAAATAGATCTTGCTGATGGCCGAGATGACCTCGTAGCTCATCCGGCTCTCCGTGAGCGCCGTTTCAAGCGCGTGCTGATGCTCGCGCTCCTCCTTCACAATCTCATCCACACTGCGGAAGTCCATCAGCACCTGAAAGCTCGTCTCCGTGCGCTGCAGCTTATTGACCCGCACTTCAAAGAAAATCTGTCCAATGGCATTGGGAACGCTTTGATAGCGGCGGCTGACGCTGTCTTTTTTCTCAAGCTCGCGCATCAGATTCTTCGCATCCAGCAATTGCAGGAAATCAGGCGCGGTCCCCTTGACGATGAAGCTGTCATAGTAGCGCCGGATCTCGTCTGAGTAGACGAAAAAGGCCTGTTCGCGCGGCAGGGTCCCCGCTGCGTTGGCATGCTCCTCCAACTTGACGATCTCGGCGGTGTTGCTCATCAAATCCACGCGGTAAACCGACGTGCTGTCCCTGCACACCACCTTGAGCATTCTCTGCTCGAGCTGCACGGCCTGCAGGTTCTGCTCGAGTGACTTCTGCTTTTCTTCCAGCAGCGTCAGCATGCGCAGATTTTCCCGCGCGCTGCCGAGATGCCCGCCGATAAAGTTGAGCAGATGCACCTGCGCGTCCGTGATCTCCGCCTTCGGATTGTCCAGGCCGAAAAAGCCGCTTAAATTGCTGCGGTAGAAAACCGGTACGGCGATCACGGAGCGGATGCTCTGCGCCTTCAGGATCTCATACTCGCTCGGCATCTGCGTGCGCACAGCCTCCAGATTCGGAATGAAGATCGTCTCGCCTCGCTCAAACCGCTCCAGCCAGCAGGGCATATCCGCGCGCACCAGCTCCGCCAGATTATCGATCTGCGGCTCTACGCCGTCCTCACACCATTCAAACGTATTGGAATACGTTTCCCGTTCCCTGTCAATGCTGTCAAAGAGGACCCTGTCTGCCCTCATCCCCTTGCCGATCAAACGCAGCAGGAGGTAGATCACCTGGTCCATCTCCTCTTTGCTGTGGGCACGGTCGATCTGTGCCAGCTGCTCGAACATCTCGCTGGTATACTGCCTGACGTTGGACGCGGCAAGCGGATCGTTTATCGTTGCGTTCATTCTGTCATCGCTCCTTTGCCGCAGCGGTTCTCCTGTCAGTAAATAACTTGTCCACTACAATAATTTTTTGATTATACCATACCTTCCCTACGCTGTAAACACGATCTTGTGCCGTATGTCCGCATGAAAATGTCATGCAGCAAAAAGCTCATGCCGCCGCAAGGTCGGCATGAGCTTCATTCTTTTGCTACAGCGGAGCTCTTTTTATTTCTTTCTTCCGCCAAGGAATTCCGGCAGGGGCTTGCCCTGCTTGAGCCACTGGTGATACTCGGCCGTCGCGGCAAATTCGACGTCGCCCGCGGAGTTGAGCGCGGTCTCGACAGAGTCCTGAATCACGCCGATAATGAAGCCGACGCCGACAACCTGCATCGCAATGTCGTTCGAAATACCGAACAGCGAGCACGCCATCGGGATGAGCAGCAGAGAGCCGCCCGCCACGCCGGAGGCGCCGCACGCGCCGAGGGCCGACATAATCGAGAGCAGGATCGCCGCGGGCAGCGAGACCTGCATGCCCAGCGTATTGGCCGCGGCCAGCGTCATAATGGTGATCGTGATGGCTGCACCGTCCATGTTGATCGTCGCGCCGAGGGGGATAGAGACGGAGTAGAAGTCCTTGTCAAGGCCCAGCTTTTCGCACATGGCCATGTTCACGGGAATGTTCGCCGCGGAAGAGCGGGTGAAGAAGGCCGTCAGGCCGCTCTCGCGCAGGCAGCGGAACACCAGCGGATAGGGGTTGCAGCGCAGATAGATGAAGATGATGATGGGGTTGATGATGAGCGCCATGAAGAGCATCGTGCCGACCAGAAGCAGCAAAAGCTTTCCGTACTGCGTGAAGATCGCAAGGCCGTTGCTCACAACGTTTGTGAACACAAGGCCCATGATGCCAAACGGCGCCAGGTTGATGATCCAGCGCACGATGGCGGAAACCGCATCCGCCGTGTTGCTGAGGAAAACCTTTGTCGAGTCCGCGCCGAGCTTTTTCATCGCCACGCCGAAGAGGCAGCCCCACATCAGAATGCCGATGTAGTTGCCGTTCATAATGGCGGAGACGGGGTTCGAGACAATGTTGGACAGCAGCGTGTGCATGACCTCGCCCAGTCCCTGCGGGATGACCTCAGCCTCGGCAGCCTCGGCAAACACCAGCGTCTGCGGGAAGAGCATGCTGGTCACAACGCTCAGCGCTGCGGCGACAAATGTCGTGAGCATGTAGAGCCACACGACCGTGCCAAAGCGGCGGTCGAGCTTGGACGAGCCCTGCGCCAGCGCGCTCGCCACGATGACAAACACCAGCACGGGGGCAATGCCCTTAAGTGCGCCGACAAACAGGTTGCCAAGCTCCTGTAACCACGTCGCGCCGGGGCAGACAAGCGCCAGGATCGCGCCGACGACAAGGCCGATCGCGATGCGCAAAATCAGGCTGACGCCGTTATACGCGGCGGCAATTTTCTTGAGGGTCTTCATAAATGGATTCATATAAACATCTTCTCTCTTTTCAAAATATACACCTCTGTCAAGTGACTCATATTATACCCTAAGCAGCAGGAATTTCAATAGATGGACAGATGTATTTCTACCAAAAACATTCTAATGACGGATTTTCGTCAAAATCGCCATGAAATCCGCCCGCTGTCGCCACCTGACAGCACGAAAATGAGCTTTCTGTCCGCGCGCTGTAAAATCTTTCAGCAGCAGAGTCAATTCGTTGGCGGCTTTTGCAAAAAGCCTTGCATCTGCGTATCAAAAAGCACCGCGCGGGCAAAAAGAAAAAGATACGCCCGCGGGCGTATCTTTTTTCTCAAATCTGCTCCTCGCATTCCGTCTTGATCGTCTTCACGCCGAAGAGAAAGCAGACAATGTGGCAGAGCCACACGAGGACAAGAATGGCGCAGGGAATGTAAAGGGCTTTTCGCAGCATCAGGAAAAATCCGGCGGCCATCAGCAGCGTCACGGACGTCAGGATGCCGGCCTTGGTCTGGGCGGTCATGCCCTTTTTCTTCACGAACGAGTCGAGGTGCTTTTGATAGAGCCTCGTGCCAAGGAACCACGCGTGCAGCCTTTCCGACGAGTTCGCAAAACAGAACACCGTCGCAAGGAAGAACGGCACCGTCGGCAGCACCGGCAACACGATGCCGACGCAGCCGAGCGCAAGGCACACGCAGCCGAGG
>CALAAN010000265.1 GCA_937884915.1 uncultured Oscillibacter sp. | reverse complement strand
CACCGCACCTGATTGCGCAGCGCGTGCAGCTCTTCGAGCTATAGACTGCCAATGTCGGGGGTCGAGGGGAACTCCCCTCGCCTTTCTCTGGGGGTTCCAAAGGGGGTGTTCTCTTTGGAAAGAGAATACCCCCTTTGCTCCCGCGTCCCCACGGCAGTGGGAACAAAAAAACGCCCCCTTTGGGCGCGAAAAAGAAAATACAGCTTTCGCTGTATGAATAAAAAACGTTCAACGAACAAAAGAAAGTTGAGGATCACCTATTATGAACAAAACGAAAACCGCTATGATCACCGTCTGCGGACGGCCGAATGTCGGCAAATCCAGCCTGACGAACGCACTTGTGGGCGAGAAGATCGCCATCGTGTCGAACAAGCCCCAGACCACGCGCAACCGCATTTACGGCGTGGTGAACCGCGGCGACACGCAGTATGTGCTGCTCGACACGCCGGGCTTCCACAAGGCGCGCAACCGCCTGGGCGACTACATGGTCAAGGTCACGCGCGAGTCCATCGCGGACGTGGACGCGGTGCTGCTGCTTGTCGAGCCCGTGGCGCACGTCGGCATCCCCGAGGCGGAGCTGATCGAAAAGATCAAGGCCTCTCACCTGCCGGCGATCTTGTGCATCAACAAGATCGACACCGTCGAGAAAAAGGACGACCTGCTCGCCGTCATTGCGGCGTACAGCGAGGCGTATGCGTTCGACGCCATCATTCCCATCTCCGCGCGCACGCACGAGGGGCTGGACGATCTGATGAACGAGCTGGGCAAGTACGCCTCCGAGGGCCCGCAGCTCTTCCCAGACGGCATGACGACCGACCAGCCCGACCGCCAGGTCGTGGGCGAGATCGTGCGCGAAAAGCTGCTGCGCAACCTTGATAAGGAAATCCCGCACGGCACGGCGGTTGAGATCACGCGCTTCATCGAGCGCGACGACGAGGTCATCGAGGTCGACGCGACCATCTACTGCGAAAAGGCCAGCCACAAGGGCATTATCATCGGCAAAAACGGCGCGATGCTCAAGAAGATCTCGACCGAAGCCCGCCGCGACATCGAGCGCTTCATGGGCACGAAGGTCTACCTCGAAACCTGGGTGAAGGTCAAAGAAAACTGGAGGGACAATATGAACTATATCCGTTCGTTCGGCTACGACGGACAGTAATAAATTTTCCCAGCCATAGTTCGCGGAAGTTTTCCTCATGCTATGCATGAGGTGAGGAACTTGCGAAACGGATATTTCGCGCTGTTTTTGAAAACCGGTGAGCCGATTTTTTATTTAGTGGCGATAAATAGCACACCCCTTGAGGGGTGAGGGATTTTTCCCCTGCACCGTGCAGGGAATGCGGGAAAGGGGGATATTCTCTTTCGAGAAAGAGAATTCTTCCTTTTTCGCACAAGTGCGAATAGCAATGCGGCGTGCGCGCCGCAGGCCCCCCCATTTTCTTTCCCGAGAAAGAAAACGGGCGGTGTGACCGTCCAAAAGAAA
>CALAAN010000264.1 GCA_937884915.1 uncultured Oscillibacter sp. | reverse complement strand
GCCCGCCTCCTCTCTTTTTCACGATGATAGCATATATTTTCGTTTCTGCCAATGCGAGCACAGCAGAAAGCCGGCGCGCTGCGCCGGCTTTCTGCTGTTTCTGATTTTTATAGGGGTTTAACCCTTTTTGAAGAACGCAACCGCCACCACACCGGGGCCTGTGTGCGTACCGATCACGCTGCAAATGAGCGTAGAGTCGAGCGAATCCGCCTTGTCCTGCCAGATGTCGCGGCTGTCCTCGACATATTTTTTGAGGTACGAATCGCTCAGGCCGCTGTAACCGAGGATGATCGGCTCGTCGAAGTCGATGCCGCCGCTCTCGTGGATCTTCTGCACGAGCAGGTTGTTGCCCTGCTTCGACCCTCTCGCCTTGCCGATGATCTGCACCTCGCCGTCGACGACGGTGATGACCGGCTTGATGTTGAGAAGTCCGCCCGCAAACGCGACGGTCTTCGAGATGCGCCCGCCCTTTTTGAGGTATTCGAGCGTGTCGAGCAGCGCGATGAGGCAAATTTCGTCACGCTTTTTTTCAAGCGTTTCGGCAATGGTCTTCGCGTCCATGCCCTTGTCCGCGCACTCAAGCGCGTACTCGGCGAGGATGCCCGAGCCGATGGCCGCGCTCTTGCTGTCCACAACGTAGATGTTGTCGTACTCCGCCGCGGCGATGCAGGCGCTCTGGTACGTGCCGGAGAACTTCGACGCGAGCGTCACGACGACCGCGCTGTCGCCCACTGACGCAACGTCGGAAAAGATCGCATCGAACGCCGCGGGCGTCGCCTGACTGGTCGTCGGCAGCTCGTCGCGCTCGACAAGAAGCTCGTAAAAGCGGTGCTTATCGATGGTCACGCCGTCGATATACTCCTCCTCACCAAAGTGCACCGTGAGCGGCACGATGCGAAAGCGGTCCTTCATGCGCTCGGGCATGTCGACCGTCGAATCCACAATGATCTGAACACTCATGCTTTTCCTCCGTTATTGTCCGTCGCGGGCAGTCAAATCGCCCGCCGTTTTCTTATGGGTATAGATCCGTTCCAAATTTTCGCTCACGAGCGCGAGCGCGCGGTACATCGTCTGCCGCTCGGCCTCGCTCAGCCCCTCGCTCGCGGCCTCGACGATGCGCGTGATCTTCTCCCCGATCGCCTGTCCGACCGCTTTTCCCCGCTCCGTCAGGCGCAGCGGGCTCTTGTAGCGCTTGCCCGCACCGCTTGCGCAGGTGATGTAACCGTTTTTCTCGAGGTCGTCCAGCGAACGGGAGATGGCCGCCTTGTCCTCGTCGCAGCGCTCGCAAAGCTCGGCGGCTGTCATGCCGTCCCGCTGGGATAGGTAGTAGAGGCAGGACACGTGCGGGCCCTTGAGCTCAAAGTCCGCCATTTCATCCGCCTTGATGCGCTTGATGCTGCGGCTGA
>CALAAN010000263.1 GCA_937884915.1 uncultured Oscillibacter sp. | reverse complement strand
TCGCCCAGTCCGTCGCCGACGTCCGCGTGATCTGGCTGTCCATCGCCGTCGGCATGGCGCTCGGCGCCAAGCATCTCGGCAAGGACACGAAGGTCTTTGTCCTCGTCGGCGACGGTGAGAGCCAGGAGGGTCAGATCTGGGAAGCCTATATGGCCGCCGCGCACTATAAGCTCGACAATATGACCGTGATGATCGACAACAACGGCTTGCAGATCGACGGAACAAACGATCAGGTCATGAGCCTCGGCGATCTGCCCGCCAAGCTGCGCGCGTTTGGCTTCGACCTCGTCGAGCTGCCTGACGGCAACGATCTGGACGCCGTCGAGGCCGCGCTCTCCAAGCCCACCATGCCCGGCAAGCCCAAGGCCATCCTTGCGCACACCGTCAAGGGCAAGGGCGTTTCGTTCATGGAGAATCAGGTCGGCTGGCACGGCAAGGCCCCGAACGCCGAGCAGTGCGAGCAGGCACTGAAGGAATTGGAGGACTAAGAACATGGCTGATAAAATTGCGACCCGTCAGGCTTACGGCGAAGCGCTGATCGAACTGGTCGAAAAGAACGATAAGGTCGTCGTGCTCGACGCCGACCTCGCCAACGCCACGCAGACCTGCAAGGTCGCCAAGGCGCACCCCGAAAAATTCTACAACTGCGGCATTGCCGAGGCCAACATGGTCGACATCGCCGCCGGTATGTCCACGATGGGGCTCATCCCCTACTGCTCCTCGTTTGCGATGTTCGCGGCCGGCCGCGCCTATGAGCAGATCCGCAACTCCGTTGCTTATCCGCACTTCAACGTCAAGATCTGCGCGACCCACGCGGGCGTCAGCGTCGGCGAAGACGGCGGCAGCCACCAGTGCATCGAGGACCTCGCGCTCATGCGCGCCATCCCAGGCATGACGGTCATCTGCCCCGCGGATGCGAACGAGGCCAAGGCGGCCACCATGGCCATCGCCGAGGTCGACGGTCCTGTCTATATGCGCCTTGCGCGCCTTGCTACGCCCGTTTTCGAGGGCGACATGGTCAAGCCCTTCGTCATCGGCAAGGCCAATGTCCTGCGCGAGGGCAAGGATGTTGCGATCTTTGCGACGGGCCTCATGGTCAATGAATCCCTGATGGCCGCGGAAGCGCTCGCCAAGGATGGCGTCGACGCCGCTGTCATCAACATCCATACCATCAAGCCCATCGACGCTGCTTGTGTCACTGAGTGGGCCGAAAAGTGCGGCAAGGTCATCACCGTCGAAGAGCACAGCGTCATCGGCGGTCTGGGCGACGCCGTGGCCGACGTCCTGATGGGCAAGGTCAACTGCAAGTTCCACAAGATTGGCGTGAACGACCGCTTCGGCCAGTCCGGCAAGGCAGCGGACGTGCTGCGCGAGTACGGCCTGACGGCGGACCAGATCGCCGAGACGGTCAAAGTGAACATCTGAGGAAAGAAAGGAGACAAAGCGAATCGGTTTTGTCTCCTTTTTTCAAAAATATCGCAAATCCTCTTGCAAAATGGAATTTCTGTGTTACAATGCGATTAGTTCCAAACGTACCAAACATTTGAAATAACTTTTAAATTAAAGGAGAAGATATTATGCCGCTCGTAACATCCACCGAAATGTTCAAGAAGGCCTATGACGGCGGGTACGCCATCGGGGCGTTCAACGTCAACAACATGGAGATCGTGCAGGGCATCACCGAGGCCTGCCAGGAAGAGCGCGCGCCCGTGATCCTTCAGGTCAGTAAGGGCGCCCGCGCCTACGCGAACCACACCTACCTCGTCAAGCTCGTCGAAGCGGCGGTCGAATGCTGCCCCGACATCCCCATCGTGCTCCATCTCGACCACGGCCCGGACTTTGAGACCTGCAAGTCCTGCATCGACGGCGGCTTCACCTCCGTCATGATCGACGCCTCATCCAAGCCCTTTGCCGAGAATATTGAGATCACGAAGAAGGTCGTCGAGTACGCGCATGACCACGGCGTCGTGGTCGAGGCTGAGCTCGGCACCCTCGCCGGCATCGAGGACGAGGTCAAGGTCGCCGCGCATGAAGCCTCCTACACCCATCCCGAAGAGGTCGAGGAGTTCGTCTCCAAGACCGGCTGCGACTCCCTCGCCATTGCCATCGGCACGAGCCACGGCGCTTACAAGTTCAAGCCCGAGCAGTGCACCGTCAACGAGCAGGGCATCCTCGTCCCGCCCCCGCTGCGCTTCGATGTG
>CALAAN010000262.1 GCA_937884915.1 uncultured Oscillibacter sp. | reverse complement strand
TTCGAGCTGCTCGCTTGCAATGTGAAATTTTCTCTGGGAGGGTGTAAGGGAGGGGTATCTCTTTTTGAAAAGAGATACCCCTCCCTTATCCACGCCCCCCACCGTGTGGGGATAAAAGGAAGCAGCGCCTGCGGCGCTGCCAATCCCGTCCCCTGTGGGGAACAATGATGCAGCGCTGCCGCGCTGCGATAAAATCCCCACGCCCTGTGGGCGCAAAAAAGGCAGCCTTTCGGCTGCCTTTTTTAATCTACAGTGCGCATGAAGGACGTTGATCCCTTCTGAAATCTCACATCCAGCTTCACGCGGTCGGCGCGCATGTAGCTCGTGGTGTATTCATAGGTGTGCCCGTTCTCGGTCGTGGTGCGGCGCTGGTGGAAAAACGCTGCCGAGCCCGGCGCGCAGTGCAGAAGCTGCGCCTCGTGCGGCGCGAGCACGACGGCCTCGTACGTGTCCGACGCGGAAAACGGGATGACGCCGACGTGGTAGAGGAGACTGTAGAAGCTGTGCGTCTCCAAAAGCTCGCGCGTCAGGTTCGGGTAGATGTACTCGGGATAATAAGAGGTCTCCAAAATCAGCGGCTCGCCGTCGACGTTTCGCACGCGCGTGAAGCGGTAGACCTTCACGCCCGGCTCGAGGCCCATGAGTGTCACGATTTTGGGGCTCGGCGTGATGACCGCGAAGTCGACCAGCGTGGACGACGGCGATTTTCCCAGCTGGGAAATTTCCGTCGTGAACGAATACTGCACGCCCTTGCGGCGGCTGTTCGGGTCGGTGACGAACGTGCCCTTGCCGCGCTTGCGCACGACGAAGCCTTCTTCTTCGAGCGCGCCGATGGCCTGACGCACGGTGTTGCGGCTGATATCATACGAGCGGCAGAGCTCGGCCTCGCTCGGCAGCAGGTCGCCGACCTTGAGCGCGCCGGAGGTGATGCTGCGCTTGATGATGCCCATGAGCTGGGAATAGAGCGGAATTTCGCTGTCGAGCGACAGCGAATTTTTGAGAACCGGATTGTGTTCCATGATGGGAACCTCCCGAGAAATACGTTTTGGAATATTCCCATCATACCACATATCCTTGAGATGTTCCAGTACCTTTTTGCAATTTCCCCATCATTCTGCGCAAAAAAGCGGGGAAAAAGGCGGCCCTCAGGCCGCCTTTTTGAAATAGGATCGCTTCAGTCCAGAATTTCCTGTGCGCCGGTCTTGATGTTGATACGCACGGCGTGCGTCACGAGCGGGTCGCTCGTCTTGTCGTGGAACACATCGTAGACGGCAGTGGTGTAAACGTAGCCGTCGCGGATCTCGAGCTCCGCGCTCATGTAGGTGACGGAACCGTCGTCGCCCTCTTTGACGGCACCGTAGTACCAGTCCTTGTCGCCGAGCGCAATGAAGGTCTCGCCGCAGTCGTGCGAAATGTACAGGTTATTCGATGAGGGCGGGAACCGGAGTATTTTGACGATGGTGTCGCCGCTGATGGCGATGGAGTTGTAGCCGCTGATCGAGTTGATCTTCTTGCCGTCCATGTCATAGAGGTCAGTGATGAATGAGCCCATTGTCGCGCCGCCGAGGTGATAGCTTACCAGAACGCGGTTATCCTGTGCCGAAAGGCTCGCGTTGACGGGCGTATCATAATTGGTCGGCAGGGTATCGATCGTTTCGATCGAGCCGCCCTCGTGCCAGCGGTAGAACCTGCCGCCCGCAGTGTACCAGAGGTAACCGCCCAGATCAACATAGCTGTCGGCGGACTTGATGAGCGAGTCGCGGCTGACGGCGGCTGTCGTGGCGGCCGAAGACGCGTCGGATGTATCGGCGTCGGGCTGGGCGCTGTTGTACCACGCGAGCATCGCGTCGTAAAGCGTCGCATAGTCGCCGAAATTGCTGACGTCGTAGTAGCGCACCTCGTCGCACTGGTAGAGCATGACATTCGAGCCCTCGTAGAAAGCGAAGTGCGAGGCATCGTTGTTGCTGAGCCAGAGCTCGAGCACCTTTCCGCTGGAAGGCGGGTCATATTGGGGGCGTGCCGTATAATCGCACGCTTCGAGCCGAACGGTCGGGGTGACATCCTTCATATCGCGGTCGCTGATCGCCGTACCGTCCTCGCTGAGGTACATCCATGCCGCGCCGCCATTCGACGCAAGCTCGGTGTCGGCAG
>CALAAN010000261.1 GCA_937884915.1 uncultured Oscillibacter sp. | reverse complement strand
CACGCGCGTCGCCTTCTGCTTTCCCGACACGTATGAGATTGGCATGTCGAACCTCGGCATGCGCATCCTGTACGGCGTGATGAACAACATTGAGGGCGTGTGGTGCGAGCGCTGCTTCGCCCCCTGGGGCGACATGGAGCAGGAGATGCGAAACGCGAACATCCCGCTCTACGCGCTCGAATCGTTCGACCCCATCAACGAATTTGATATCATCGCCTTTTCTATCGGCTACGAGATGGCGTTCCCCGCGATGGTCAACATGCTGGACCTTGCGAACGTGCCGCTGCGCGCGAGTGAGCGCACAGAGCTCACGCCGCTCGTCGTCGCGGGCGGAACGGCAATGTACAACTGCGAGCCCATCGCCGACTTTTTAGACCTCGCCCTCATCGGCGAGGGTGAGGAGATGGACGTCGAGCTCATCGAGCTGCACCGGCAGGCGCGGCGCGAGGGCTGGAGCAAGCACGAATTTCTCGTGCGCGCCGCGCAGATCCCAGGCGTCTATGTGCCGAGCCTTTACGACGTCGCCTACAACGACGACGGCACGGTCAAGTCCATCACGGCGAACGAGGGCGCACCCAAGGTCGTTTTGAAGCGCATCATGCGGGACATGGACAAGGCCTACTATCCGACCAAGACCATCGTCCCCTCGACCGAGATCGTGCAGGACCGCGTGTCGCTCGAGCTGTTCCGCGGGTGCATCCGCGGCTGCCGCTTCTGTCAGGCGGGCTATGTCTACCGCCCTGTGCGCAACCGTTCGGAGGAACTGCTGCGTGGTTACGCCGTTGAGGCGGTCGAGGATTCGGGCTATCAGGATATGACGCTCTCGTCGCTCTCGACCTCTGACTATCCGCATCTTGTCGAGCTGTGCGACGACTTAGAGGACTTCTGCGCCCAGCGGCACGTGACGCTCGCGCTGCCGTCGCTGCGCGCGGATAACTTCTCCATGGCGCTGATGGAACGGCTGCAAAAGGGAAGAAAAACGGGCCTCACGTTCGCGCCTGAGGCGGGCACGCAGCGGCTGCGCGACGCCATCAACAAGAATCTGACGGAGGAAGACCTGCTCGAATCCTGCCGCCGCGCATTCGCGGGCGGATACAGCGCGGTCAAGCTCTACTTCATGCTCGGCCTTCCGACCGAGACGGACGAGGACGTGCTCGGCATCGCCAATATTGCCGCCGACGTCATGCACGCCTGGCGCGAGAGCGCGCTCAACAAGACGCGCGGCGTGCGCATCACGGTGTCGACCTCATGGTTCGTGCCAAAGCCGCACACGGCGTTCCAGTGGGAGCCGCAGATCCCCATTGAAGAGTACGAGCGCCGCGTCAAGCTCCTGCGCGAGGCGATGAACACCAAGTCCGTCACGTACAACTGGCACCCCTCACCCACGAGCTTTATGGAGGCGGTCATCTCCTGCGGCGACCGCCGGCTCGGCAAGGTCATCGAGACCGCGTGGCGCAAGGGCGAGACGCTCAGCGCGTGGGAGGACTATTTTGATTTGAACCGCTGGATGGAGGCCTTTGAGGAGTGCGGCCTTGACCCGCACTTTTACGCCAACCGCCGCCGCAGCGAAGATGAAATTCTGCCGTGGAGCATGATCTCCTGCGGCGTTGCGCCGGGGTATCTGAAGCGCGAGCACGCGATGACTTATGAGGGCGTGACGACGCCGGACTGCCGCACGCACTGCAACGCCTGCGGCGCAAACTGCCTGGTGGGAGGGAAATGCGATGTCTAAATTACGGCTTGTTTTCGTTAAGGAGCATCAGGCGTCCTACATTTCGCACCTTGACGTGATGCGCACATTCCAGCGCGTGTTCCCGCGCGCGGGACTTTCCATCAAGCACTCCAACGGCTTCCACCCGCACCCCATTTTGTCCATCGTGCTGCCGCTGCCCGTGGGGCAGTCGAGCGACTGCGAAATCCTCGACTTTGAAAGCGTGGAGGACAGCACGGGCGAGGGCGTGGCCGAGGCGCTGAACACCGGCATGCCCGCGGGCCTCCGCGTGCTGAACTGCTATAGCGTGACGCGCCCCGTGCGCGAGATGGTCAACCTGCGCGCGCAGCTCGAAATGGAATACGACAACGGCGTGCCCGAGGGCGCGTGCGAGCGCATCCGCGAATTTTTCACACAGAAGGAAATTCTTGTCGAAAAGCGCACGAAGCACAAGGGCATGACCGAGCTCAACATCGCGCCGCTCATCCGCTCGCTTACGCTGACGGAGGAGGAAGGTCTGATCCTCGTTGACGCGGTCGTCGCCGCGCAGGACCCGGGCCTCAACCCTGCGCTGATCGGCGCGGCGGTCGCGCGGCACCTGCCGGAGATCGCGCCGGACTTTGTCCGCGTGCGCCGAAAAGAGATCTACGACGCGGAAATGAACGTTTTCCGCTGATTTCTGCCTCGCTTTTGCAAATAATGCTTGCATTCCCATTTGGGATGTGATATGCTACCATAGCTTGAAAAGGGCGGTCCTCTGCCGTGCGCGGGTGAAAGAGTCCCAGAAGCGCCGGAGAAAAGCGGTCAAGAACGCCTATAAATAGGAGGAAAATATCCATGGATCTCATCAAAGAGCTCGAATCCCAGCAGCTGAAGAAGGAAATGCCCGTCATCAACGTCGGCGACACCGTCCGCGTTCATGTCAAGATCAAGGAAGGCTCCCGCGAGCGTATCCAGGTCTTCGAGGGCATCGTCATCGCGAAGAAGCACGGCGGTCTTGAGGAGACCTTCACCGTTCGTCGTCTCGCCTACGGCGTCGGCGTCGAGAAGGTGTTCCCCATCCACTCCCCCCTCATCGAGAAGGTCGAGACCGTGCGCAGCGGTTATGTTCGCCGCGCCAAGCTGTATTACCTGCGCGGCCGCGTCGGTAAGGCTGCCAAGATCCGCGAGAAGCTGTAAGACAGATTCTTTGAGAACAAAAAAGCATGGCGTTTCCGCCATGCTTTTTTTGTTGCCTTTTTCAAAAAGCGTGCTACAATAATACATTAGAAAATCAGGCGCTTTTTGCCGCAGAGGGGAGCTGTTTGTCCGCCTTTGCCGCGGCGCTGGGTTTAGGAGACCGAAATGGACGAATTTGATCAGAAAATGGAGATCAGCGAGCAGCCGCAGGAGGAGATCGTAGAAAAGATCCCCGGGCGCGACGTGTATGAGACGATCTCGTCTCTCGTCTCGGCGCTGCTGGTCGTTGTGCTGGTGTTTACATTCCTCGTGCGGCTGATGGGCGTTTCCGGTCCGTCAATGATCCCGACATTGCAGGACGGCGACCGGCTTCTCGTCGTCAACTCGCTGCTCTGCGGCGACTATCAGGTCGGCGACATCGTTATCGCGCGCAAGGACACCTTTGACTCGAACCCCATCGTCAAACGCGTCATCGCCACCGCGGGGCAGACCGTGGATATCGACTTTAACCTGGGCGAGGTCTATGTGGACGGCGAACTTTTAGACGAGGACTACATCAACGACTACACGTACCGCGAAGAGGGAACCGTGTTCCCGCTCACCGTGCCGGAGGGTGAGGTCTTCCTCATGGGCGACAACCGCAACCACTCGAACGACAGCCGCGATTCCTCGCTCGGCACGGTGGACACGCGGCTTCTCATCGGCAAGGCAGTGTTCCTCGTCTTCCCGGGGCGCGACTATCTGACCGAGCAGCGCGAATTTGGCCGCATCGGCCTTTTGAAGTAAGGGGGACTAGGCACATGCAGTTGGATTCTCTGAGCTGGTTCCCGGGACACATGACCAAGACCCTTCGCATGATGGAGCAGGAGATCCTGCCGTATGATCACGACGGAGCTCGGCAATGTGGATGCTGTGTGCGAAATTCTGGACGCGCGCATCCCCATGAGCAGCCGCAACCCCGACGTGGACGAGCTGACGGCGGGCAAGCCCCGTTTGATCGTCTTGAACCGCGTCGATCAGGCCGACCCTGAGATGACGAAAAAGTGGGCGGCGTACTTCCGCTCGCTCGGCTACGCCGTCATCGAGACGGACGCGAAGCAGGGCGGGGGCGTGAAGCAGTTTTCCTCCGCCGTGCGCACGCTGCTGCGCGATAAGATCTCCTCTTACGAGGCCAAGGGCCAGATCGGCCGCGTGCTGCGCGTGATGGTGCTCGGCATCCCGAATGTCGGCAAGTCGACATTTATCAACAAGGTCTCCGGCCGCAAGAGCGCCAAGGCGGAGGACCGCCCCGGCGTCACGCGCACAAAGCAGTGGGTGCCGGTCGACAAGACGCTCGAGCTTCTTGACACGCCGGGCATCCTGTGGCCAAAATTTGAAGACAGCAGCGTCGGCGTGCGTTTAGCCTTCACCGGCGCGATCCGCGACGAGGTCGTGGATATCGAAGAACTCGCCATGCGTCTGATGGGCTACCTCGGCAAAAATTATCCCAAGGCCATCGAGGAGCGCTACAAGCTCACCGTTTCGGAAGAGGACGACGGCTACGCACTGCTCGAAAAGGCGGGGCGCAAGCGCGGCTTTTTGATCTCCGGCGGCGAGGTCGACACCGAGCGCATGAGCCGCATCCTGCTCGACGAGTTCCGCGGCGGCAAGCTGGGCCGCTTCACGCTCGAATTCCCGCCGGAGGGCGAGAGCGCATGAGCATCGATCTG
>CALAAN010000260.1 GCA_937884915.1 uncultured Oscillibacter sp. | reverse complement strand
TTTGACATATGGCGCCATCCTTGCCGGAGCGGACAGCTTCTGGACGGGGGCGGAGTTCGCGGCCATCCTTTTTCTGATCGTCGGCGCGTGGGACACGTTTTTCCTCGACTGGGTGCTGTTCGCGCACCTGAAAGCGTTCCGCCTGCCGGGGACCGAGCACATGGACAAGGCCTACGCGCAGAAGTGGTTCCACGTCAAGGGAATGCTTTTCCCAGGCTCGCTGTTTCTTGTGATCATCAGCGTGCTCACGGGCCTTCTCGTGATGTGGGTCAAGTGAGCAAAAAGGAGAAAAAAGCATGTCGTTTTTTGAAAATACCCGCAAGCCCGAGGGCCTTGGCGGGAAGATGATGCTCTCGATGATGAACGTCGGCCACCGCGCGCTCGCGGATTGGGGATTGCAATTTGCCGAGATCGCAAAGGACGCAAGCATCCTGGACTGCGGCTGCGGCGGAGGCGCGAACATCAGGAAGCTTCTCAAAATGTGCCCGAACGGCGAGGCCAAGGGCGTCGACTATTCGCCCGTCAGCGTCGAAAAGGCGAAAAAGGTCAATGAGGACGCCATCTTGAATGGCCGCTGTGTCATTTTGCAGGGAAACGTCGCCGATTTGATCTTCGCGGCGAACCAGTTTGACCTCGTCACGGCGTTCGAGACGGTCTACTTCTGGCCTGACTTGCTTCAGAGCTTCCGCGAGGTCAACCGCGTGCTGAAAGAAAACGGTACGTTTTTGATTTGCAACGAGTGCGGCGGCGACAATGAAAAGGACGAGAAGTGGACGGAGAAAATCGACGGCATGACGATCTATAAAGACGTCCAGCTCAAGGACATGTTAGAGCAGGTCGGCTTCCGCAAGATCCAGATCCACAAGAGCGAGAAGGGCTGGCTCTGCATCACGGCGCAAAAATGAGAAAGCGAGGTCAGGAGCGATGAAGGTCTATGCGTTCGGCGAAGAACACGCGCCGGTCATCTTGCTGCTTCCGGGTACCTGCTGTCATTGGAAAGGTAACTTTGGCCACGTGATCCCGCTGCTCTCTGGCGAGTACCGCGTGCTCTGCGTCAGCTACGACGGCTTTGACGAGACCGAGCGGACGGAATTTCCGACGATGCTCGAAGAGACGGCGAAGATCGAGGACTATCTCAAGGCAAACTGCGGCGGTCACATCCGCGCGGCCTACGGCTGCTCGCTCGGCGGCTCGTTCGTTGGATTGCTTGCATCGCGTGGGAATATCCGCATGGACTACGGCATCCTCGGCAGCTCCGATCTGGACCAGTCCTCGAAATTCGCAGCGAAATTGCAGACGAATCTTCTGCTGCCGCTGATGTTCCCGATGCTGCGCGACGGCAAATTCAAGTCGCCGTTCCTGCAAAAGCGCATGGAAAAGCAGCTGCGGCAGATGGGCGACTACGGCGCGGCATTTCTGCGGATGCTTGGCGGGAAGCGGCCTTACTTAACGCAGCAAAGCTGCAAGAATCAGTTCTATTCCGACCTCATCACATCGCTGCCCGACAAGCTCGATGTGCCGGATACGGAAATTCACATTTTCTACGCGCTCAAAATGGGCGAAAAGTACCGCGAGCGCTACGAGCAGCACTTCGCGCATCCCGTCATCCACGAGCAGGACATGCAGCACGAAGAGCTGTTGGCCTGCCACCCGCAGGAGTGGGCGGCGCTCGTCAAGAGCATCGTGGGGAAGGAGAAGAGTACGTGAAGTATTTTGAATTCGGGCAGGAGAACCCCGAGCTCATGGTCATGCTGCATGGCGGCGGCGTGAGCTACCTTGGCATGCTTCCCACGGCTGAGAAGCTGGCGGAGCACTACCACGTTGTGCTCGTCGCCTACGACGGCTTCAATCCCAGCGAGCCGGAGACGGAATTTGTCTCGCCCATGGACGAGGCGAGGCGCCTCGGTGACTATGTGGTCAAGCATTACGGCGGGAAGGTCGACATTCTCTACGGCATTTCCTACGGCTGCCGCGTGCTGATGGAGGTGCTGGCCGACAAGCGCCTGACGATCACGACCACGATCGCCGACGGCATGGGCCTGAAGGATTACCCCAACATCAAGAGTAAATGGGGCAAGGACGTCTACTGCTTTTTCTACACGGGGCTTTTCTATGCGGTCATGGGCCATCCGGGCCCGCGGCGAAAGAAATTCCTCGCCAAAATTTCGGGCCGAACGATTGAGGAGGCCGAACGCATCCTTTACGGCAGGGCAACGTGGAAAAGCTGGCGGAATCAGGACTATTATCTGATCGGCAAGAAGACGGATTACTCGCTGTTTGCGAAAACGGACATGCACCTCTGGTACGGCATCAAGGGGAGCGTGGACAAAAAACTGTCAAAGAACCTCGGCGCGCTGAAAGCAAGCGGCTATCCCTTTGCCGTGAAAATATTCACCGATTTAGGCCACGGCGGCCTCGCGGGCGAGCACCCTGAGCAATTCGTGCAGGAGGTCAGAGCCGCGCACGAGAAGAGCCTTGCCGAGAAGGGTGAGGAAAAATGAGCACCACACTGTTAAAATGTTTTCTCCTGCTCGCCTGCACGGCACATCTGACGCTGCTGCACTGCGACCGGATCATCACGCTGCTGGACGGCGGGCGGTTTGATTTCCGTGCGCTGGACGACAACGAAAAGCTCTCCGCCGTCATGGGCGCAACGCCGCTCGAAAGGCCGATGCGCTCAATGGTATGGGGCGCGTTTGCGATGACGGAGGCTTTGCCCGCATATCTGGCGCTGGGCGCGTGGATGCTGCCGCAGTCTCCCGTGTGCGGCGCGCTGATGCTTGCGGGCGGTATCCTCTTCCTGCTGCCGGGCGTTGCGCATCACGTCTTCTGCGGCGCGGTGGAGTGGTTTTATCTGCGCATGAATAAGACCGAGGAGGCGCGGGCCGCCATCGTGGAGTTTTTTAAGAAAACGTCCGTGACAATGTACGTCTGCTATTTTGGCCTGCTCATTTTCGCGGTGTCGTTCTTCGTCGCCGTTGTCGCAGGGATGACAGCGCTGCCGCGCTGGGCATGCGTTTTCAACACGCTGCCGCTCTTTTTGCTGCTCTCGCCGTTTCGCATCGTCGGCGCGGGCAACATCGCGAACGCTGTTATGTTCGCGGGCCTTTTCTTTTTGATTTAAGGAGGGGGATTCTATGAGCTTTGGTTCCTCGCTGCTGCGCACCGCTTACAAGCTATCCGGCGCGAAGAAGGCCTTCGCCCTGCCGGAGGATGAGCTCTTAAAAGCCATCGAAAAGGCGAACCGCGGCCGCGGCTTCTTCCTGCCGACGGACCGCAAGGCGCACTACGAAAAGAAGATGGTGAACGGCTTCCCGTGCCTGATTGTCAGGGCGGCGGAAAAGCCCGCCAGACGTGCGATTTTGTTCTTCTTTGGCGGCGGCATGGTCATCGGCCCTGACAAGGGTGACGCCGCCGTGCTGCGAAAGCTCTGCTATGGGACGGATTCGGACGTGTGGTTCCCCATCTACCCCCTCTGCACTGAGCACTGCATCACGGAGAGCTATGGCATGGCTTTCGAGTGCTACCGCCAGATGATCGCGCTCTACGGCGGCGGGAACGTGAGCACCTGCGGCTTTTCCTCTGGCGCGGCGCTCGCAATGGGCGTGGCCGCGCACAACAGCGCGCTGGGCCGTCACCTCCCGCAGCCAAAGCACATCATCGCCGTCGCCCCGGGCGAGGTGCCGTGGAACGACGACGAACGCGCGCGGATGCAGGCGCTCAATGCGAGCGACGTTGCCATCGACTACGCCTTTATGGCCAAGGCTGAGCAGTTCATGCGTCACGGGCATGACGATGTGCCCGACTATATGCTCGCGCCCTCGCGCGGCGATTATACGGGCGTCGGCGATATTCACTTCTATTACAGCGCTGACGAGGTGCTCTACGGCGCGCTGCCGGAGTACAAGACCGCGTGCGAGCGGTCGAACGTGCCCTGCACCGTGACCGCCCGCCCCGGCATGACGCACTGCTACTGCATGCTGCCCTATTTCAAGGAGGCGAGGGAGGACTTCGCCAAGATCGTCGGGCAGCTCAAAAAATAAGGAGGAAGAGGCAAATGATCGGACAAGTGATTTTAGAAGGTGTCGGCCTTGGCGCGGTGCTGATGCTCGTGTGTGCCATCGGCATTCGAAACGGCGCGGTGGGCATGGTTCACCTTTACGAAAACAACGTGCAGGAGCGCTGTATTTCGCTGGGGCTGACGACGCGGGAGAAGATCAGGCGTAACCAGCGCCTGTTCAAGGTCGTCTGCCTGCCCATCTACATCGCCTATGTGCTCATCTTCGTGTACGCCGTGAACGGCGCGCGTGGCTTTGGAGAGGGCTTCTGGCAGATGCTGGTCATCCTCTTTGTGCTGAACCTCATCGACCGTCTGCTCATTGACGACTTCTGGGTCGGCCACACGAAAATGTGGACCATCCCGGGGACGGAGGACTTAAAACCCTATATTCCGAATGACGTCAAGCGCAAGAAGTGGCTCTTCGGCACGCTCGGCATGGCGGTCATCGCCGCGGTGCTCGCGGGCGTGATGACGCTGTTTGTCCACTGAACTATTTTGACAGGCCGCTGCTGCAAGCGGCGGCTTGCCCCTTTTACTCT
>CALAAN010000259.1 GCA_937884915.1 uncultured Oscillibacter sp. | reverse complement strand
TTGCCCGCGAAGACCTCCTGCGTGATCTCGTGCAGGATGTGGTCGACGTATTTCGACAGCTTTCCGAGCTGCTCGGCGCTCGCCAAGCTCCCCGTCACCGTGCCGTCCTTTTTCACCGCGATGGGCAGGTAGCACGGCGATTCGAGCGCGCTGTGCTCCATCGCCTGCAAGACCGCCGGTTCTTCGAGCACCATGCCGCTGCGGCGCAGCTCCTTTTTGAGCGCTTTTTCGATCTTCTCCGGCTCCGTGTCGCGCGCGCAGCGCAGCATCGGCTCGCGTGCGGGCGTATAGAGGACGCCCGCGGGGACGATCTCGTGTCCGCCGAAGAGCGTCTGTCCCTCTTCCTTTAGTGTGAAGAGGTAGAGCAGCATCTGAAGCCCCAGACCGTAGCGCAGCTCGGCGAGGTCGAAGCTCTTCTTGCCCATCTTATAGTCCACGACGCGCAGATACAGCTTCCCGTCGTGCAGCCAGCCGTCCACGCGGTCGACCTTGCCGACGACGCGCGCCGTGCCGTTTTCCTCGCGAATCGTGATGGCGGGCAGCTGCCCGTCCGCGCCGAACGCGAGCTCGAACGCCAGCGGCTCGAAGTCGGAGCTTTGCAGCTCCTCGCTCACCTCGTCCATGATGCGCTTGACAGCCGCGCACAGGCGGCTGAACAAATAACGGAAGCGCGAGCTTTTTTCCTGTAAATCCGGCAGCACGCGGTCGATGTATTCCTCGATCGACGCGCGAACGAGCGCGTGCAGCTTGTCCTTTGACAGTTCGTGCATCCCGCCGCACTCCTTCGCCTGCCGCAGCGTGTGCTCCATCACATCGTGCACGAATGTGCCGATCTGCGGCGCGTCAAAGCCTGCGCCTGTGCGCTCCCTGGCTTTCAAGCCGTAGCGCATGAAATAGGCAAAATGGCACGACCTCGCCATGTCCATGCGCGAGGCGGACAGCGTCACCGCGCCGCCGTAGAGTGCGCGCACTGCGCCGCGCGACAGATGTCCGCGCGCATAGTTTGAGGCGCCCTTCATCGCGGCAAGCGCGCTTTTTGCGTCGCCCTGCCCCTCAAAATACTGCCACAGCGCGCCGCCGATGTGCTCGCCCGCATACTCGAGCGCCGTCGCTCTCGCTGACAGGCGGTATTCCTTGCCAGCACTTTCCGTTTCGACGGAAATCGACGGCAGCAGGCGCGCGATGCGTCCGATGACGAACGACGGCCGCTTCTCCGCGTCCTTTCCGTCCGAAACGGGGTAGGACACCGTCAGCTTCTCCGTCGGCTGGGCCAGCGCGGCGTAAAGGTTCTGAATTTCCAGATGAAACTGCTCCATCCCGTGCGGCGCGAGGAAAATTTGCTGCCGCTCGAGCGCCTCGCGGTCCTCGTCGCGCAGCACGCCGCTGCGGTTCTCCGCCGCGGGCAGTACGCCGTCGTTCGCGCCGAGCAGGAACAGCGCGCGCACCGTGTGGCGGTCGTTTCGCGTCATCTCGCACAGGTTCACCGCGTCGAGCGTCACGGGGATCGTGCCCACGCTGTACTGCGTCAGCACAAGGCGCATCAAGCTTGCGAATTCCTCGGCGTCGAGCGCCGCATCGCCCAGAATTTCCACAAACTGGTCGAGTACGCTGCAAAGGATGCTCCACAGCTGCGCCGTCTCCTCAGCACGCTGGGCTTCGCCCGCGGCAAAAAGCTGCTCGGTCTGCGTCTGCAAGGCCTCCGGCAGCTTAATTTCTTCCAAATAGTCGTACAGAGCGCGCACCTTTTGCTCCGCCGCGCTGCTGCCGCCCACGCCTTTTTTGAGTCGCGCAAACGCCCCCTGCACGCGCTCGCGCAGTTGATTGACCGTCTCAAGGCGCGCCCTTGCTTCGTCCGTCCATTCCTCGCCGTAGCCGTCGGGATGCGCCGTCCATGGCGTTTCGCGCGTCCACATCGCGCCGCGGATCTCCCACTTGAGCGCATAGTTTTCCAGAATGTCACATTCCGCCATGCTGAGGCCGGCAAGGCCGGTCTTGAGGCAGCGGAACACATCTTCGTACTCAAAGCCGCCGCTCGCGGCGTCCAGCGCGCCGAGCAGCAGCGTCAGCACGGGACTTTTCAAAATGTCGCTGCGGTGGGCATAATAGAGCGGGATGCCGTAGCGGGCGAATACACTCTCGATCGCGCCCGCGTAGGAATCGAGGCTGCGCGCCGTGACAGTGATCTCGCGGTAGCGATAGCCCCGCTCACGCACTAATTTCAAAATCTGCGACGCGGCCCACTCGCACTCGCTGTACGCGCTGCCCGCCTCGTAGAGCGCGACGGCGTCGGTCGGCTGGGCGTATTCGTCCGCCGCGCCGAAAAAGCAGCGCTCGATATGGTCGAGCGCGCCGCGCACCTCGCCCTGCGGGAGAATTTCTTCCTCGCACGAAACGCCGGCGTCGCGCGCGAGCGCGTACAGCCGCTCGCGCACGCGCAGACTCTCGGAAAAGAGCTCACGGTCCTGCGTGTCGCCAAGGAGCGTGACGGTCACGCTCTTTGCGCGCCGCAGCAGGATGCGCAGAATGCGCAGCTCGCGTCCCGTAAAATAGGAAAACCCGTCGAGGAAGATATCTTTATTGTCGATATAGCCCGAC
>CALAAN010000258.1 GCA_937884915.1 uncultured Oscillibacter sp. | reverse complement strand
GCACGCGCTGCGCAATCAGGTGCGGTGTACATGGCTTCGCCATGAATCCCTACGTCTCGTTACCACTCCCAACCGCGCCTTACTATCGTGAGGCGCGAGTGACGTTTTTTCGGCGGCAGACTGCGTGCGGAATGCGGCATTGCTTCGCTCGCCGTATTGTGGAGACTGGCAGTAGACGGAAATTACTGTGCACTCCTACAAGATAGGCAGAGCGGCAGCGGATGATAGGAGCAAACCAAATTGTATAGCAGAAGTCAACGCGGCAACGCCGCGCTATGGGCAGTGCAATCGGCAAGCATTGCACCTCTTCGAGCTGCCAGCCTGCAATGCAAATTTTCTCTGGGAGGGTTTAAGGGAGGGATATCTCTTTTTCAAAAAGAGATATCCCTCCCTTATTGCATCCCCCTGCGCGGCGCAGGGGTCATTGCCTGCTGTTTACAGCATCGAGATCTGTTCCTCCTCCGAGGAACCTACCGCCTCGGGACCCCCGAACTGAGAGACAAATTCTTCCTCGGAAAGAACCGGAACCCCCAGTTCTTTTGCTTTTTTCGTCTTCGACGAATTCGACTCTCCGTCGTTGCTGACGAGGTACGACGTCTTCCCCGAGACGCTGCCCGTCACTGCGCCGCCCTGCTGTTCGACGTAGGCTTTGAACGCGCTGCGGTTTTTGAAGATGTGCACATCGCCCGTGATAACGAAGCTCAGGCCCTTGCAGGTGCCGTCTGCCTCTTGCTTGGGTGCGACGTCCTCCAGCGTGAGCTCTGCCATCAGGCGGTCGAAGAGATTTTTGTTTTCATCGTCGGCGAACCAGTTCAAGATCGCGTTCGAGCGCTCGACGCCAATGCCGTCCACGTCCTCGAAGCCCTCGCCGCTCTCGATGCGCGATAAAAAGCCCTTCGTGCCGAGCGCCGCAATGAGCTTTTTGCCCGCGTCCGCGCCGATGTTCGGGATGCAGAGGGCAAAGATCAAGTGGATGGGGTCGACCTTACGGCTCTTTTCGATGGCCGCCATCAGATTCGCGCAGGACTTTTCGCCAAAGCCCTCGAGCTTCATAATCTCGTCCGCATGCGCGTCCAGATGGTAGAGATCGGCAAAGTCGCGCAGATACCCGCGGTTGACGAACTCGTGCAGCGTCTGCACGGAGAGGCCGTCGATGTCGAGGCCGCCTTTGCTCGCAAAACGGGCAAAGCGCTTCAAATGCTTGGCGGGGCAGTTCGGGTCGGTGCAGCGCAGCGTCTTCACGCCGCTCACGGGGCTCACGCGCACCTCGGTCGCCGCACCGCAGACGGGGCAGGCCGACGGGACTTCATAATGCCCCTCGGCCTTGACGACCGCGATGCACTTCGGGATGATCTTGTTGGCCTTGATGATGCGAAGCTCCGTTCTGCGGTCCGCACCGATGCCGAGGCGCTCAAGCTCGCTGACGTTGCAGAGGCTCGCGCGCGTGACGGTCGTGCCCTCGAGCTGCACGGGGTCGAAGACCGCGACCGGCGTGATGGTCGAAGCCGCGCACGACCACTCGATGTGGTCGAGCACCGTGTCGGCGGAGACGTCCGCCCATTTGTAGGCAAGGCCCGCGCGCGTCGCGTGGTGGCCCGTCACGCTGCCGGTCGCGGCGTAGTCCGTGTCGTCGTAGGTGATGACAAGGCCGTCGACGGGGATGCCCATCTCGCCGGAGTCGACCTTTTTCGTCCAGCGCGCGATGGCGTCGGGCAGGTCCTTCGCGCTCGTGCGCTCGCGCTCGACGGTCGTAAAGCCCATTTGATCGAGATAGTCCATCCGCGCGCCCCAGGAGCGGATCGTTTCATCCGTGTGGACAAGCGTGAACGGTGTGAACGTCACGTTGCGCTCACGCACCTTGTCGAGATTCGTCTTGTCGAGCGCCAGTGTGCCGGCGGCGAGGTTGCGGGGATTGGCATAGCGGTCGTCCGCATCCTCGAGCGTGTCGTTGATGGCCTCGAAGTCCGCGTAGGAGATCGTCGCCTCGCCGCGCACGACAAGGTGCCCCTTGTCGGATATCTTCGCGGGAATGCCGCGGATGGCGGACGCCATATAGGTGATGTTTGTGCCGATCGTGCCATTGCCGCGCGTTAAAACGCGCGTGAGCGCGCCGCCGTCGTAGGTCGCCACGAGCGTGGAGCCGTCGAGCTTCCACGAGAGCCAGATCTCGCGCTCACCCGCCCAGTCCTGCAGCTCCTCGACCTTTTTCGTCTTGGCAAGCGAGAGCGCGGGGTACTCGTGCGCCTCCTTCTCCCCCTCGCCGTCCATTTCGCTGCCCGAATGGCTCGTCACCTGCGTGGGGCTGTCGGCGCGGACATAGCCGGTCTCCTTTTCCAGAGCGGTCAGCTCGTCGAACAGAGCGTCCCACTCGTAGTTCGTCATCTGCTCCTCCTGCCCGCCGTAGTAGGCGTCGGAGGCGGCGTTCAGCCGCGTTACGATCTCGTCGATCCGGATATTTTTGTCCATAGTGCGTTCCCTCTCTCCGGCAATGCGCGAATGAGCGCGCTCTCAGCCGTTGTTCATGATGTAATCTTCCGCGTTCTGCTCCATATCCGCGCCGTTGCTGAAATAGGTGTAATTGTCCGGCACGGAGCCGACGATGACCGTCTCGGCCACGGAATAGGTGTTGCTGAATTTCGTCGTGGTGGAAAAGCCCGGCAGCAGGATGCTGACGTACACGTCCACCACAAGATAGATCTGGTGCTTCGTTTGGTTGATGCCCGCCGACGTGAACGCGTTTTCAAAATGCGCGCTCGATGAGCCGACCGACTGCATCCGCACGCAGATCAGCGGCCCGCGGCCCGCCAAAAACGGCGAGCCGAGCAGCGTGCCGACCGGCACGGAGAGCTCCTTCGTCGTTACTTCAGAGAGCTTTTCGAGCACCTCATCGATGATGGCGGACTGCAAGCGGTTGAACTCCGCCATATTGCTCTTGACCGCCGTGATCTTGCCCTCGTTGTCCTTTTCAAAGGAGATGAGCTGGTCGTAGTCCACGCCGCCGCTGTAGATCGTCTCGTTCACGGCGGCGGTGACGATGCCGTTGACCGTGTTCGACACGCGCGCGGTGGCGAGCGATGTGAGCACGGGCTTTAAGTGCGTCATCGCGACGATGGCAAGCGCCAGCAGCGCCGCAAGCAAAAACAGCATAAGCAGCAGCGCCCGCTTCTTCCCTGAAAGTCTTCTGTGTCTCCATTTCGGCACAGAGCCTCACCCCAATTCCAGTGAAGCCTATGCCGCGCGGGCTTTTCCCTATTCGCCCAGCGCCATGACGAGCTTTTTGAACGCCTTGCCGCGCTCCATGAAGTTCGCAAACTGGTCGAACGCCGCACAAGCGGGCGAGAGCGTCACGATATCGCCGCTCACCGCGCGCTCGTAGGCGGTCTTCACGCAGTCCTCCAGACTCTCGCAGCGCACGATCTCGGGGCTGCCGTGATAGTCGTGACAATCGCGCACGGCCTTTTCGATGGCGTCCGCCGTTGCACCGCACAGGATGAGCAGCTTAACGTGCTTTACCACTTCCGGCGCAAGAGGTGCAAAGGGAATATGCTTGTCATATCCGCCTGCGATCAAGATGACTTTTTCATTGAATGCGTTGAGCCCTGCGATGGCGCGCGTGGGGCTGGTCGCGATGGAATCGTTGTACCATTGCACGCCGCGGAGCTTCCTCACCGGCTCGATGCGGTGCTCGACGCCGGCGAACATGCGCGCGGTCTCGCGCATGACCTCGTAAGGCACCAGACCGTCGAGCGCCGTCACGGCGGCGAGGTAATTTTCGACATTGTGCATCCCCTGCAGGCGAATGTCGGAACGCTGCATGACTTCTTTCTCGCGTCCATCATGGCGCAGGACGATGGTATCGCCGCGCAGGAACGCGCCGTCTGCGACCTCTTCGCAGCGGCTGAAAAGCCGCGTCCGCGCGGCCGCCTTTTTTGAGAGCTCGCGCGTGATGTCGTTGTCCTCGTTGAAAATGGCGATGTCATCTTCGCGCTGGTGGAGATAGATGTTCTCCTTCGCCGCGATGTACTCGGCCATATCCTTGTGCACGTCCAGATGGTTCGGCGCAAGGTTCGTCATCACCGCGATGTGCGGCGAGCGCTTCATATCAAGGAGCTGGAACGACGAGAGCTCGACGATCGCGAAATCCTCGGGCTGCATCCTCTCCGCATCGCACAGCAGCGGATGCCCGATGTTGCCGCCAAGGTACACGGTCTTCCCCGCCGCGCGCAGCATTTCGGCGATAATGCTCGTCGTGGTGGTCTTGCCGTCGCTGCCCGTTACGCCGATGATCGTGCAGGGGCAGACCTCGAAAAAGATCTCCATCTCCGACGTCACGACGCTGCCGCGCGATCTCGCCTCGAGCAGCGCCGGAACGTCCGGCCGCATGCCCGGTGTGCGGAAGACGACGTCCGCCTGCAGATCGTCGAGGTAGCCTTCGCCAAGGTGCAAGTGCGCGCCCAGCGCTTCGAGCTGCTCCGCGCGCTCGCCCAGGTCCTCGCGGCTCTTTTTGTCGCAGGCGATGACCTGTACGCCGTTTCGGCACAAAAGCTCGATGAGCGGTGTATTGCTCACGCCGATGCCGAGCACTGCCGCTGTTTTTCCCCGCAGAGAGGATAGATATTCCTGTATCGTCATAGACGTTCATCCTTTCGTCTAAATATAACAATTCAGTATTTAGTATAGTACAGGAACGGAAAAATAGCAATGCATTTTCCGTTGACAAGCCCCGCGCCATAGGCTAAAATAGTTGTGCGAGTATGACAGACAGTCGCGCGGCGAAGCCGAAAGGCTCGCTGTGAGGAAAGTCCGGGCTCCATAGGGCAAGGATAACGGGTAACGCCCGCCCAGAGCGATCTGAGGAA
>CALAAN010000257.1 GCA_937884915.1 uncultured Oscillibacter sp. | reverse complement strand
CTCGCCGGCGGCAAGGTCGTATACGCCGTTCTCCGAGCGGCTGCCCGAAGTCTGCGCCCGCACAAGGTTCATCCACGCGGCAACGGTGAGCGAGAGCAGCACGATCAGGGCGATGACGCCGACGGTCAGGCAGGCGCCGCGCTTCTGGCGACGCTGCTTCACCTTTTGCGCATAGTCGGCGACGGCGGGCGGGTCGATGGCCCGCGCGGCGGGGAGAAACTGCTCGCTTTTCATTCGTGCGAGCGTTTCGCGGCAGCGGGGGCAGGTTTTGAGATGCTCGTCGACGAGCGCACGGCTCGCGCCCGAGCAGCTTTCGTCGGCGTAGAGCGGGAGCAGGTCGCCAATGACGCGGCAGAATGTGACCTTCGCCCAGGACTCGGATTTGCCGAACAGGCAGGCAATGTCGCGAAAGTGCAGCTCGCCGAGCACGCGCAGCGTGAAGACCTCGCGTTACGGCTCTTTGAGTCGGTGCAGGGAGGCGTGGATGCGCATGGCCTGCTCTTTATCGGCCAGTAGCTCAAAAATGTCGTGCGGCGAGCTCGTGCGTTTCTTCGTAGGGGACGATGCGCCTTCGGCGGCGGAGCTCCTTCGTGAGGGCGTTTTTCGCGATCTGGCAGAGCCACGATACGACGCGGCAGTCGCCGCGGAACGTGTCGATGTGCAGATACGCCTGATAGAACGTCTCCGCCGTCAGCTCGTCGGCAAGGGAGGCATCCTTGCAGAGCGAGAGCAGAAAGCGGTAGACGATGGGTGTGCAGCGCCGGCAGATCTCGTCAAATTCGTCCATGCAGGGTCTCCTTTCCGCTTCTTTCTGTCTGTTAGAGCGCGGAGCGCGCAGAAAGATACAAACTTTTTTTCCATTTTATCAATTTGAGGTAAACGGCACAAGGTGCAGATTGCTATCGAAAAACCGATAATAACAGAACAATAAAACGGGAAAAACCATGAAAGAAATTCGCGGCGGGAGAAAAAAGTTGTGTCACTTCGCGCGGAATCTGTTATAGTTAAAAAGAAATAACGGGTGCAAACCCTATGATAAGGAGCGATAGAAATGACGATCAAAGTCAATGCCATGGGCGACGCCTGCCCCATTCCTGTTGTGAAGACGCAGAAGGCGATGCAGGAGCTCGGTGGCGCCGGAACGGTCGAAACGCTGGTCGACAATGAGACCGCGGTGCAGAACCTCGGCAAGCTGGCCGCGAGCAAGGGCTGCACATCCGCGACCGAAAAGCTCGGCGAAAACGAGTACCGCGTGACCATCACCGTGGGCGAAAACGCCAAGGTGGAGGAGCAGAGCGGCGAGTGCTACACCTGCGGCAAACCGAAGACGGTCGTGGTGCTGTCCTCTGACAGGATGGGCAGCGGCAGCGACGAGCTCGGCGGCGCGCTGATGAAGGCGTTTGTCTTCGCCCTGAGCCAGCAGGAGACCCTGCCTGACACCATCCTTTGCTACAACGGCGGCGTAAAGCTGACGTGCGAGGGCTCGGAGTCTCTCGAAGACCTTAAGGGCATGGCCGCGCGCGGCGTGGAGATCATGAGCTGCGGCACGTGCCTCAACTTCTACGACCTCAAGGAAAAGCTCGCCGTCGGCGAGGTGACGAACATGTACGTTATCGTCGAAAAAATGAGCGGCGCGGACCGCGTCGTCCGTCCGTGAGATGATCTACCTTGACAACGCGGCGACAACGCTGCGAAAGCCGCCGCAGGTCATCGACGCGGTGACCGCGGCGATGGGGAGCTTGGGCAACAGCGCGCGCGGCACACATGAGGAGGCGCTTGCCGCCTCGCGCGTGATTTACGACACGCGCTGCAAGCTCGCTGAGCTCTTTCACTGCAAGCGGCCCGACCACGTGGCATTTACCTGCAACTCGACCGAGGCGCTGAACATCGCCATCCACGGCTGCATCCGCGCTGGTGAGCACGTGATCTCGACCGACCTTGAGCACAATTCCGTCCTGCGCCCGCTCTACCGGCTGGAACGGGAGAACGGCGTCGGTTTGAGCTTTGTTCCCGCGGACAAGCAAGGCAACATCGACTACGCTGATTTTGAACGACTGCTGCGGCCCGATACCCGCGCCATCGTCTGTACGCACGCCTCGAACCTGACGGGCAACGTGCTGGATTTGGCGCGCATCGGGCAGTTTGCGCACGAGCACGATCTTTTGTTCATCGTGGACGCCTCGCAGAGCGCGGGCGTGCTGCCCATCGACATGGAGAAAATGCACATCGACGTGCTGTGCTTCACGGGGCATAAGTCGCTCATGGGCCCGCAGGGCACGGGCGGACTGTGTGTGCGCGGGGGCGTGGACATTGCCCCTTGGAAGGTCGGCGGCACGGGCGTGCAGACGTATCTCCACGAGCAGCCAGAGCAGATGCCGACGCGGCTCGAGGCGGGCACGCTCAACGGCCACGGCATCGCGGGGCTGAACGCCGCCCTCGGCTTTTTGCGGGAGACCGGCGTCGAGACCATCCATGCGCACGAAACGGCGCTGCTGCGCCGCTTTGTCGCGGGTGTGCGTGAGATCCCCAATGTGACGCTCTACGGAGACTTTGACCGTGAGCGCACGGCGGTCGCCGCGCTCAACATCGGCGACATGGACTCGGGCGAGGTCTCGGACATCCTGTCCGAGGATTACGGCATCGCGACCCGCCCGGGCGCGCACTGCGCGCCGCGCCTGCACGAGGCGCTTGGCACGCAGGAGCAGGGCGCGGTGCGCTTCAGCTTCGGCTGGTACAATACGGAAGAGGAAGCGGATGCCGCGATCACCGCGCTCCGCGAGATCGCAACATGAGAGAGAAGAAGCTATGGCTCGTCATCACATTTCACAC
>CALAAN010000256.1 GCA_937884915.1 uncultured Oscillibacter sp. | reverse complement strand
CAACGGCGGTGCTCTCCGCGCTGACGGGGCAGGCGGTGCACCGCGACGTCGCCATGACGGGCGAGATCACGCTGCGCGGCCGTGTGCTCGCCATCGGGGGTCTGCGCGAAAAGACGATGGGCGCGCTGCGCGCGGGCGTACATACCGTCATTCTCCCGAAGGAGAATGAAAAGGACCTCGACGAGATCGACCCGCTGGTGCGCGAAAAGCTGCACTTTGTCCCGGTCGAGACGGTGGACGCCGTCTTTGCCGAAGCGCTGGTGCTGCCCGAAAAATGCACCGCCGCCGCGCGCGAGAGCTATCTTCCTCCCGTGCAGGAGAGTGCGCACAGCACGTTGCGTGCGGGCGAAATGAGCTGAAAGGAAACGAAAACCATGGCGATCAACTTCAACAAGGTCGAATTTATCCTCTCGGCGGCGTCGGAAAAGCAGTTTGTGCGCGACGGGATGCCGCAGCTCGCGTTTGCGGGACGGTCGAACGTCGGTAAATCGTCGGTCATCAACCGGCTCGTGAACCGCAAGAACTTTGCGCGCGTGGGCGCGTCTCCGGGCAAGACCTCGCAGATCAACTACTTCAAGATCGACGGCAAGATTTACCTTGTCGACCTGCCGGGCTACGGCTACGCCAAGGTCTCGAAGGCCGAGCGTGACCGCTGGGGAAAGCTTATGGAGAGCTACTTCCAGTCCGCGGGCCTCATTCACCTCGGCGTGCAGATCGTCGACGCGCGTCATAAGCCGACGGCGGATGACGTGACGATGCACGACTACTTCGTGCAGACAGACTGTCCCGTTGTGATCGTGGCGAACAAGCTCGACAAGCTCAAAGCACGCGAGATCGAGCCGAATCTTGCCCAGATCCGTGAGACGCTTTCGCTGCGAGACGACGAGCTCGTCATTCCGTTCTCTGCCGAAAAGGGCACGGGCAAGGAGCAGCTGATCGCGGCGATCCTCAACCATTTGAACGACTGAAAAGTAGAATTGCTTAACAGAAAGGCCTCTGTATGGTGAAACCATACAGAGGCCTTTTATCACATTTCCCAGGGAATTATTTTCGCAGCGTCAAAAGCGCGGTGCAGTGGGAGAAGGGCTCAAACGTCAGCGCGGGGAAGTGGGGGCGGAGCTCATCGTAGACAAAGTAAATTTCATCCTTGTCCCACTCATCGCCCGCCGCGTTTCGGCACGCTTTGAGCTCGCCACGGGTGCGGAAGGCAACGTCGCCGATGAAAATACAGCCGTCCTGCTTCAAAAGCGGCAGGAGGTCGCGAAGAAAGTCGATTTTCTGCGCGTCCGTCAGGTGGTGGAGCGAGTAGGTCGCGACGATGGCGTCGTACTGCTGCGCGCAAAGCTCGGGCACGAGCCCTTTGGAAAAATCACCCTGATAAAGCTGCGCATTCGGCATTTTTGCCTGCGCCAGCTCGATCATGCGCGAGGAAAAGTCCTGCCCATAGATTTGACAGCCCTGTTCATAGAGCCGTGAGGTCAGAACGCCCGTGCCGAAGCCGATGTCCAGCACATCGCGCCCGCTCTGTGCGAGCACACGCTGATAGAGTGCGTTCATCATGGCGCGGTAGCCTGCAAAGGGATAGCGGTCATTTTCGTCGGAGAGGCCGACGCTCTTGTCGTAGCCGTCGGCCCAGAGGTCGAAGCCGGTGTTGTTCAGCATGTCAGTCCTCCTTTTCGTCCAGCGGGGGAAGGCCCAGCTCGTAGAACGCTACGGCGCTCGCCGCGGCGACGTTGAGCGAGTCGACGCCGTGGTACATCGGAATTTTGACCGTGTAGTCGCAGCTCGCGATGGTCGAGGACGCGAGGCCGTCGCCCTCCGTGCCCATGACGATAGCGAGCTTTTCTTCGGCAGCAAGGCGCGGATCGTCGAGCCGCACAGAGTCGTTGCGCAGCGCCATCGCGACGGTGCGGAAGCCAAGCTCGCGCAGCAGCTGCGTCCAGTCGCCATTTTCGGGAAGGTACGTC
>CALAAN010000255.1 GCA_937884915.1 uncultured Oscillibacter sp. | reverse complement strand
AGTACGTCATCGAGCAGGCCATCGCCCAGGGCGAGATCACGCTCGCGCAGACGACTGACATGAACCCCGTGCTCAAAAAGGCCGGCGTCGTCGACGCGGGCGGCAAGGGCTTCCTGCTCATTCTGAGCGGTATGCTCAGCGCGCTTCGCGGCGAGGAGCGCCCCGAGCTCACCGAAGAGAATACACAGGAGAAGGCCGATTTTGCCATGCTCAATGAAGAGGACATCACCTTCACGTTCGACACCGTGTTCATCGTCCGCAAGAGTGGGCGCAGCATCGAGCCGTTCCGCCGCTTCCTCGACGGCATCGGCGACTCGCTCGTCATCGGCGAGGACGACGAGGCTTTCAAGGTCCACGTCCACACCGACATTCCGGGCGAGGCGCTGACCGAGGCGCAGAAGTACGGCACGCTCGAGCTCGCGAAGATCGAGAACATGCGCACGCAGGCTCAGCAGCTGGCAGCCGGCGGCAAGGCCCAGTCCACCGACGACCTTGAGGCCATCGAGCAGGAGCTCGAAGCCGCCGAGCATGAAAACGCCGGTGAAGCAGAGCCCGAAAAGGACTTCGGTTTCCTCGCGGTCTGCGCGGGCGAGGGTCTCGCGAACGTCTTCACCGACCTTGGCGCCGACGGCATCATCAGCGGCGGCCAGACGATGAATCCCTCGACCGAGAGCATCCTCAAGGAGATCAAAAAGGTCCGCGCGCACACCGTTTTCGTGCTGCCAAACAACAAGAACATCATCATGGCCGCGCAGCAGTGCATTGGCCTGACGGAGAAAAAGGTCGTCGTCATCCCCACCGCCTCCATCCCACAGGGCGTGAGCGCGATGATGGCCGTCGATCCCGACATGAGCGACGCCGACGCCATCGCCAAGGCGATGACAGACGCCGCGCAGTGCGTCTCCACCGCGCAGATCACCTACGCCGCGCGCAACTCCGACTTTGACGGCTTTGACATCCATGAGGGCGACTATCTGGCGCTTCTCGACGGCAAGCTGCTCGGCACTGACCGCGACATCTCCGCGCTGCTCGACGGACTCTCCGACGAAGCCGCGTCCCGCGAGGCGGAGTTCATCACCATCTTCTACGGCGAGGACGTGAACGAGGAGGACGCGCGCAAGGCCTGCGACGCCTTCACCCGCAAGTGTCCGGATGCCGAGGTCAACCTGATCTGCGGCGGCCAGCCGGTCTACTACTATATCATTTCGATCGAATAACTCAAGCGCAGCAAAGCGGAGCAGGTTTTCTCCTGCTCCGCTTTTTTCTGCCTGTCAGACGTTCATCTTCCGCCCGAGCAGCTTCATTAAAAGCTCGGCGTGGCGGTATTCGTCTTCGCTCATCGCCGCAAACAGCTTGCTGAGGCACAGGTCCAACGTCTCCTCTCCCGCGCGGGCGTAGTTGTAGCCCGCGCAGGCCTCCGCGTGGTAGAGGCTGCGCAGCAGCGCGCAGAGGTCGCACGTGTCCGGCTGCTCCACGCACACGCGCGGGCAGTAGGCCTTGCCGGTAATTAAGTAGATCGCGGCAGCCAGATCACGCGCATGGCGCTTTTCGTCCTCACTCAGCGCGCGGAACGCTCGCGCCAACTCGCGCCGCGGCGTGCAGGAGGCGAGATAGGCATACACCTGTGCATCGCCGAGCTCTTCGCGCAGAAAGCCTTGCAGCACCTCGACCGATACGCTCGCCTCGCTGCCCATGCAGCAGGGGTCCGCCTCCGCGCCTGGGAGCGTGAGTTCGCTATTCTGTGCGCTCATCTGTGCGTTCGTATTGTCCGCCATTGGGTACGGGTCCTCCCCCGGTGCGACGCGCTTCCACACCTCGCGGCACGCTTCATAGTCGCAGGCACAGGGCTTTTTCATTTCCGTCATGTGCTCCTTCCCCTTTCCGGAACGGTTCTCGTCTCTATCCTATGCGTGCATTTTTCAGGCGTGCAGAGCTGATATTTCCCTATTTCCCGCAGGGAAAAAGAAAATCTTGAAAACCGCACCTCTTTCGTTGATTTTTTCCATTTTTTCTGGTAAACTATATTTGTTTTGTATTTTTGCGCGTTTTGTTGCATTTGCAACTTTCCATCCTCTGCCATTTAGTCCATACTAACGATGCACAATGGCAGCTTCTGTAAGGAGGTCTTCTTTTCATGCTGGAACTGAAGCACATCACCTATACCGTCTCCACCCCCGAGGGGGAGCAGACGATCTTAAACGACATTTCCATCGACATTCCTGACCGCAAGCTCATCGTCTTCACCGGCCCCAACGGCGGCGGCAAGACAACGCTCGCCAAGGTCATCATGGGCCTTGTCACGCCGACGGGCGGCCAGATCCTCTTCAACGGTCAGGACATCACGCACCTCGGCATCACCGAGCGTGCAAAACTCGGCATCAGCTACGGCTTTCAGCAGCCGCCGCGCTTCAAGGGCATCACGGTGCGGAACCTTCTGACTATCGCCTCGGGCGATACAGGCCTCAGCAAGGACAAGTGCTGCAAGTACCTCACGCAGGTGGGCCTCTGCGCCAACGACTATCTCGACCGCGAGGTCGACGTCTCCCTCTCCGGCGGCGAGGTCAAGCGCATCGAGATCGCGACGCTTCTTGCCCGCGGCAGCGAGCTGATGATCTTTGACGAGCCCGAGGCCGGCATCGATCTGTGGAGCTTCGCCCGCCTGACCGAGACGTTCGAGCAGCTGCGCCAGCGCGAGCTGGCGACGATGATCATCATCTCGCACCAGGAGCGCATCATCCAGCTCGCCGACGAAATCGTCGTCGTGGGCGGCGGCGAGCTCAAGCACCGCGGCAGCACAGAAGAAATTTTCCCGCTCATCATGGCGGACACACTGGGCTCCTGCCCAGTGCTGAACAAGTAAGGGGGGTAGAGAGACTATGATCACCGAAATCGACGCTTCCCTGCTTGAGAAGATCGCCGACCTGACGGGCAAGCCCGTCGGCGCGTTCAACATCCGAAAGGACAGCGGCTGCGAGGCCCGCCAGTCCACCGAGCACATCGCCATCGACCCGCAGCCCGAGGGCAAAAGCGGCATCATCATCCGCATCAAGGACGGCACGAAGGGCGAGCAGTGCCACATTCCCGTCATCATCAGCAAGAGCGGCGTGACCGAAATGGTCTACAACGACTTCTACGTCGGCGAGAACTGCGATGTAGAGATCGTCGCGGGCTGCGGTATCCACAACTCCGGCTGCAGCGAGAGCCGCCACGACGGCATCCACACGTTCTATGTTTCCAAGAACTCCCACGTGCGCTACGTGGAAAAGCACTATGGCGAGGGCGACGGCAGCGGCGAGCGCGTGATGAACCCCACCACGATCGTCTACCTTGACGAGGGCGCGAGCATCCAGATGGAGACCGTGCAGATCCGCGGCATCGACTCCACCGTGCGCAAGACGAAGATCGTCTGCGGCAAGGACGCCGAGGCCGTCATCACCGAGCGCTTGCTCACGCATGGCAAGCAGCACGCCGAGAGCGACATGGAGATTGAGCTCAACGGCGAGGATGCGCGCGGCCGCGTCATCTCCCGCTCCGTTGCGCAGGACGAGTCCAAGCAGGTCTTCCATCCCGTGGTCGTCGGCAACAGCAAGTGCTTCGGCCATGTGCAGTGCGATTCGATCATCATGGGCAGGGCAAAGATCGAATCCATCCCCGCCATCACCGCGAATTCAACCGACGCACAGCTCATTCACGAGGCCGCCATCGGCAAGATCGCGGGCGACCAGCTCTTAAAGCTCCAGACGCTGGGTCTCACCGAGGAAGAGGCCGAGGACACGATCCTCAAGGGCTTCCTCGCCTAAAAACTTGAAAAAGATAACGAAAAAGCGCGATGCCTGAAATTAGGCATCGCGCTTTTTCTGTTGCTGTGTTGGTTCAATCGGTGAAATCAGGATAACCGTCTTTGAGAGACTCATCATAGATCGCACGCTCGCCGCCGATGAATTTGGGGCGCGTCCGCGCGGCCAGCACAATAGCCTGACCGATGCGGTTCTGCTTTAAGCGAACGGGAACAGCAACCTTTTTGAGGTGCATGCCGATCAGCGTGCCGCCGATGTCAAGTCCGGCATCGGCGCGGATCTCTTCGAGCGCCACGGGATGGCGGAACGCCTTGTACGCGGCCGTCGCAAACGAACTGCCCGCCTTGGGCTGCGGCAGAACGTTGACGATCTCGCCGTTCGGCACGGCTTCATGCTCCACGATCAGCGCGCGGTTCAGATGCTCGCAGCACTGCGCGGCGATATACACGCCCATGGGCGAAAACACGCCGGAAAGTCCGCGGAAGATGGCGTCCGCCACCTCCGGCGTCGACCAACTGCCGACCTGATGGCCCACGACCTCGCTCGTGCTGCATCCGACAACAACGATCTGCCCGCGGCGCAGATGCGCAATCTCCGCGAGCTCGCGCGCCGCCTCTGCCGCCTCCTGCTCCGCCTGTTCCACCAGACGATGATTTTCTACCTCATGTACGATTCCCGCCATGATCTGACACCCCTTTAGAATTTTTTATGCCAGCTTCTCCGTCACCTTGGCGCGCTCAAGCACCGTAACCAGCAGCACGCCGACCACGAGGCCGACCGCGCCCTGGAAGATGTTGCCGGGGATGCTCGCCGCAGCGGCAAGGCCCTTGCCCAGCAGAAGGGAAGCATAGCCGAAATAGCCAAGCACCATGATGATCTCGCTCACAACGCCGCCGGCGATGCGGGAGGTCGCGGTGCGGCCCATCTTTTCATACATCAGCGCAGCGACCAGCGCCATCAGGCCCTTGATGATAAGCGTGCCCGGAGCGTAGTGCGCATAGCCGAGGAAAATGTCTGCCAGCATCGAGCCGATGCCGCCCGCCGCAAAGCCATACCAGGGGCCCAGCAGCCAGCCGGACAGCAGCACGAAGCAGTCCCCCAGATTCACATAACCCTGCATCGGAGAGGGGATCTGCACGACCATCGTCGCCACGCAGACAAGCGCCGCAAGAAGCGCGGCAAGGACAATCTTTCTGATCTTTTTATCGTTCATGATTTGGGTGCTCCTTTGTTTTGGTTGTTGGCCGTATTATATCCCGTCCTGGTATTATTCATATAGTCAAAACAAAACAAATTATGCAGGCCAGATTTGTCCTGAGCTGGAAAAAAGCGGCGCAGCCAAGGCTGCGCCGCTCGTTTGGAAGGGGTTAGTCCTCCTTGGTCTCCTCGGCCTCGGAAGGTTCCTTGGGTTCCTCCGCAGCGGGCGCTTCCTCTTCCGCGTCCTTCTCGATGGTCACCTCGATGATGGGCTCCTGCGCCTTCTTGGCGGCGGCAGCCTTGGCCTTAGCGGCCTCGTAAGCGGCGAGCTTCTCCTGAGAGGCCTTGATGGCCGCAACGATATCGGCGACCGCCTCGGGCGCGTCGCCCTCGAGCGTGGAGACATACCACTCGCCGATGGCGCGGTAGTTCTTGTCCATGCTGCGGCGCTCAGACGCCATCTCATACTCGGTCTTCGCCTTATCGGCAACGGCATTTGCCTTTTCACTGGCAACGGCCGCAACCTGCTGTGCCTTTTCGGTCGCCACGAACGCGACGTCCTGAACCTTCTTGCTGAAGTTATCGAAAAATGCCATAATACTTTCTCCTTTCAAACCGTATCCTCGGGTTTGTTATTGACAGTATAAGCTACCGCGGCTTTCATTTCAATGGATAATTTACGACAAAAGTATAAATTTTTTGTAACATCGTTCACTTTTTCTCGACCCAGCCCTGCGCGCAGCCGACGGCGCGCTTCCAGCCGCGGTACAGCTCCTCGCACTCGTACTGCGCCCGCTCGGGGAAAAAGACGCGCTCGCTGCATCGAAGGGTGCGCAGCTCGTCCAGATCCTTCCACACGCCCGCGGCCAGACCCGCAAGCGACGCCGCGCCAAAGGCCGTCGTCTCGACCATCACGGGCCGGTCGACCGGAATGCGCAGAAGGTCGGCCTGAAACTGCATCATCAAATCGCTCACGCTCGCGCCGCCGTCGACGCGCAGAAGGGAGATCTCGCAGCCCGCGTCCTGCCGCATGGCGGTCATCAGGTCGGTAACCTGATAGGCGATGGATTCGAGCACCGCGCGGGCAAAGTGCGCCTTCGTCGTGCCGCGCGTGATGCCAACAACGCAGCCGCGCGCATACATGTCCCAATACGGCGCGCCGAGGCCCGTGAACGCGGGCACTAAGTATATACCGCCGCTGTCAGGGACGGATTCGGCCAGAATGTCGCACTCGTGCGAGGTCGAAATGACCTGCAATTCGTCGCGCAGCCACTGGATGGCCGAGCCCGCGTTGAAGACGCTGCCCTCAAGCGCGTAGGTCGTCTCGCCGTTCAAGCTCCAGCCCACGGTCGTCACCAGTCCCGCGCGCGAGCGCACCGGCGTATCGCCGACGTTCATCAGCGTGAAGCAGCCCGTGCCGTAGGTGTTTTTCGCCTGCCCGCGCGTAAAGCAGCCCTGGCCGAACAGCGCCGCCTGCTGGTCGCCCGCCGCGCCGCAGATCGGCACGCCCGCAAGTTCTTCGAGTCCCTCGATGCCCTCCGCCACTGTACCGTAGACCTCGGAGTTGGACACCGGCCGCGGCAGAATGTTCATCGGGATATCCAGCAGCGCGCAGAGCTCTTCATCCCACGAGAGCGTGTGGATGTTGAAGAGCATCGTGCGGCTGGCGTTCGAGTAGTCCGTCACGTGGACCTTGCCGCCCGTCAGCTTCCAGATGAGCCACGTCTCCACCGTGCCGAATAAAATTTCGCCGCGCTCGGCCTTCTCCCGCGCGCTGGGGACATGGTCGAGCAGCCACTTGATCTTCGTCGCGGAAAAGTAGGCGTCGATGTGCAGCCCCGTTTTTTCGGCCACAAGCTCGCTCACACCGTTCTTTTCACGAAGGGCGTCCGCAATATCCGCCGTGCGGCGGCACTGCCAGACGATGGCATTGTGGATGGGCTCGCCCGTCGCGCGGTCCCACAAGATCGTTGTCTCACGCTGATTCGTGATGCCGACCGCCGCGACCGCGCGGCCAAGGCCCGATTCGCACAGCGCCTGCGCGGCGACGGCGCGCTCGCTCTCCCAAATCTCGTTCGGGTCGTGCTCGACCCAGCCGGGCTGCGGATAATACTGCCGAAACGGCTGCTGTGCGTGTCCGCCGACGCTGCCGTCGTGCCCGAACAGAATGGCGCGCGAGCTGGTCGTACCCTGATCGAGCGCCAAAATATACTGCTGCATGAAGATACCCCCTTGTTCATTTGGACCGTCTTATGCTATACTAATGAATAAGATTATATCATGCAGGAGGGTTTTGCGCCATGGCTATTTGCAGGGAATTTTACTTCCCCTCGTCGGACGGCTCCTCGCGCATTCACGCGGCGGAGTGGACGCCCGAGGGCGGTGAGATCATCGGCGTTTTACAGATCGCGCACGGCGTGGCGGAATACGGCATGCGCTACGCGCCGTTCGCCGAGTTCATGACCGAGCACGGCTTTGCCGTCGTGGCGAACGACCACCTCGGCCACGGCCTTTCCGCCGAAAAGGACGCCGACACACTCTACTTTGGCCCGCGCGACGGCTGGAAGCATGTCGTGGACGACATGTATGCCCTGCGCTGCCGCACGAAGGAAAAATATCCCGATGTTCCCTATTTTCTCATGGGCCACTCGATGGGTTCGTTTTTAACGCGCACCTATCTCATCCGCTACCCCGGCACCGTCGACGCCGCCATCATCATGGGCACGGGGCACCAGTCCCCCGCGATCGTCGCGGGGGGGCGCGCCATCGCGAAAGCCGCGGGCAAGCGTCACGGCTTCAATGCGCACTCTCCGCGTGTGGAAAATTTAGCTTTCGGCGCGTACAACAAAGCGTTCGCGCCCAACCGCACGGAGGTCGACTGGCTCAGCGCGAGCGACAACAATGTCGACGCCTACATTGCCGACTCTCTCTGCGGGCAGAAGGCGAGCATCGGCCTCTTCTACGAGATGCTCGGCGGCATTCGCTTCATCAGCACGCCGAAAAACATCGCGTCGATGAACCTGAACACGCCCATTCTCTTCATCTCCGGCGACAAGGACCCTGTCGGCGAGATGGGCAAGGGCGTCAGGCGCGCATACGAGGCCTTCCGCCGCGCCGGCGTGCGCGACGTGGAATTGAAGCTCTATCAGGGCCTGCGGCATGAGATTCTGAACGAGGACTGCCGCGCCGTGGTGTATAACGACCTGTGGAACTGGATTGAAAAATATTTATAACCTCAAAGCAGCGGCAAAGCCGCTGCTTTGAGAAAGCTTCACTGCGCTCTGCGCCTCGCTTCCCTCAGCACTCCCTCCGTGCAAAGAGTCCTTTCCGACGCACCGGTCGCCGGAAATGACGATCAAAATTATTTCGCGTCTGCGGACGCGAAAGCTATTAAGAAGGCGAACCGTCAGGCGGTTCGCCTTCTTCTGATTTGAAAGAGCGTTCGCGGCGTTAAAGCGTCGATGTCGTGCGTCTGGAGCAGGACGCGCGCGGTCAGGATGCCGTCGAGTGTGACGAGGAACACCGCAAACGCCGCGGCCTCGTCGGGAAGCAGCGCGGCATAACTCTCCAAAGCCGGCTGCACATAGCGCACGGCCAAAAGCGACAGAATCCCCCAGCAGATGGAAAACGGCAGGCAGATGCGGCCGTTCACGTCGCATTTGGTCGAAGTGTAGTCCCAGAACTGCACCTGAAACAGCTTCTCGTAGCCCCAGTGCACGGCATATTCCACCGCCGTCGCCGCGAGCATACCGAGCAAAATCTGCTCCCACGCGCCCGGCAATCTCTCCGCCCCCAGCAATAAATTCGTGACCATCGCAAAGCCGTACACCGGACACAGCGGCAGGAACACGAAGCACCGCCGCAGCCGGTGGCTCGATCTCGTCGCCGCGGCGAAGAGCTTTTCAAGGCAATAACCCAAAAAGCTGTAAGCAAACCAGTACCAGATATAATTCATTTCTTCCTCCGCGTCCGTTTTTTTCAGTATGGCTCGCGCGGATGGAAAAATGCGCGATGCGCGCGTTGCAAAGCGCGGCGAATCATGGTAAAATGAGAAAAAATCGACAGGAGAACACAACTATGCCTGATACCTGGGAAGCTCTGGAACACGACTGCAAAAATTGCCGCGAATGCTCACTTTGGGAGACGCGCACGAACGTCGTCTTCGGCGTCGGCAACCGGAATGCTGAAGTTTTATTCATCGGCGAAGGCCCCGGCGCGAACGAGGACGCGCAGGGCGTGCCGTTCGTCGGCAGGGCCGGTCATCTGCTCGACGACATGCTCGAGATCATTGGCCTCAAGCGCGACGACGTGTATATCGCCAACATCGTCAAGTGCCGCCCGCCGGAAAACCGCGACCCGCTCGGCGTAGAGCAGGACGCCTGCATCGGGTATCTTCGCCGTCAGGTCGCGCTGCTGCGGCCGAAGATCATCGTCTGCCTCGGGCGCATCGCGGCCATGCGCATCATCAAGCCCGACTTCAAGATCACGCGCGAGCATGGCCAGTGGTTCGAGAAGAACGGCTATCAGATGATGGCCGTCTACCATCCCGCGGCACTGCTGCGCGACCCGCGCCGCAGGCCCGAATCGTTCGAGGATTTCAAGGCCTTACAGCAGAAGATCAATGAGCTTTGCGAACACACCCATGCCGTTTCCTAATGCAAGCAGCATACTTTTCGGTGCTGTGCCCTGCCAAATTCCTACATAAATAGTGTTTTTTGGATAAAAATGCTATTGACGGCCATTTTTGTGTGTGCTATATTACTACCATCCTTTTTGAAAGGACTTGGAACTTGAGTGATGAAGACTGTTGTAAGCAACATTGCATATCGCTTTTACTATTACTCTTACTTTTACTTTAAGGACAAGGTAAGAGCGATTTGTGATGCCCGTAGCTGAAAGGTCTTTCGAACCAACACTTGAAGATCACTTCAAAAAGAGTTGAGTCAAGGAACCCGCCGTATGGACCACAAGTCCTTACAGCGGGTTTTATTGTTATCAGCGAGAAATAAAAATTGGAGGAAAAAAAGCATGAACACCAAACGCATCATTTCCCTCGTTGCCTCTCTTGCCCTCGTTCTCAGCCTGAGCGTGGGTCTGACCGGCTGCGGCAGCAAGACCACGGACGACAGCAATCAGGACGCCAGCACCGACGGTGAGGGCGCCAAGTACGTTGTCGGCATCTGCCAGCTCGTGCAGCACGAAGCGCTCGACGCCGCCACCCAGGGCTTCATCGACGCGCTAAACGAGGCTCTGCCCGGCCAGGTCGAGTTCCAGAACAAGAACGCCTCCGGCGACAGCGCCAACTGCTCCACCATCGTCAACGGCTTCGTCTCCGACGGTGTTGACCTCATCATGGCGAACGCCACCGCGGCGCTGACCGCTGCGGCTGCCGCCACGAGCGACATCCCCATCCTCGGCACCTCTATCACCGCTTAC
>CALAAN010000254.1 GCA_937884915.1 uncultured Oscillibacter sp. | reverse complement strand
GCACCTCCGCCGTGCCGCGCTCGCGCAGAAGCGCGTTGAGCGCGTCGGACGAGGGAATGCCCGTGTGCTCGAGACGCTTGATCTCGCGGCGCACGGCGTCGTATTTGTCCACGACCCTTTGCAGCGTCTCGTCGCTGACGAGGCCCAGCTCATGCCCGACGGGCGCAAGCCGCTCGTCGGCGTTGTCCTGCCGCAAAATGAGGCGGTACTCGCTGCGGCTCGTCATCATGCGGTAGGGCTCGTTCGTGCCCTTGGTGACGAGGTCGTCAATGAGCGTGCCGATATAGGCCTGCTCGCGGCCCAAAATAAACGGCGTTTCGCCTTTGAGCTTGCGCGCGGCGTTCACGCCCGCGACGAAGCCCTGCACCGCCGCCTCCTCGTAGCCCGACGAGCCGTTGAACTGTCCCGCACCGTACAGGCCCTCGATGTGCTTGTATTCAAGCGTCGGATAGAGCGCGGTCGGGTCGATGCAGTCGTACTCGATGGCGTAGGCCGGGCGCATGATCTCCGCGTGCTCGAGGCCCTTGACCGAGTGCAGCATTTCGATCTGCACCTCTTCGGGCATCGAGGACGAAAAGCCCTGAATGTAGAGCTCCTCGGTATCGAGGCCCATCGGCTCGATGAAGAGCTGGTGGCGGGGCTTGTCGGGGAAGCGGACGATCTTCGTCTCAATGCTCGGACAGTAACGCGGGCCGACGCCCTCGATGACGCCGGAGTAAATGGGGCTTCGATCCAGATTCTCGCGAATGACGCGGTGCGTCTCCTCCGTGGTGTAGGTCAGGTAGCAGACCGTCTGATTTTCGGGCGGATGTTCCGTCGAAAACGAGAACGGCAGCGGCGTTTCGTCGCCCGTCTGCACCTCCATCTGAGAAAAGTCGACGCTGCGCGCGTTCACGCGCGGCGGCGTGCCGGTCTTGAAGCGGCGCAGCGGCAGTCCAAGCTTTTTGAGCGCGCCCGCCAGCGTCAGCGAGGCGTGCATTCCGTCGGGGCCGCTCTCGCGCACGCATTCACCGACGATAGTGCGGCCATCCAGAAACGTGCCCGAACAGAGGATGACGGCTTTCACGTCATAAACGCCGCCGGTCTCGGTCACGACGGCGGACACATGGCCGCCGGTGACGCGTAAGTCGACGATCTCCGCCTGACGCAGCAGCAGATTTTCCTGCGTTTCGAGCGTGTGCTTCATCACGCTCTGATAGCGCCGACGGTCGGCCTGCGCGCGCAGCGACCAGACCGCGGGGCCCTTGCCGCGGTTGAGCATGCGGTACTGAATGCAGGCTTTATCGGCAGCTCGCGCCATCTCGCCGCCGAGGGCGTCGAGCTCGCGCACGAGATGGCCCTTGCCCGTGCCGCCGATGGCGGGGTTGCAGGGCATGTTGCCCACGGCGTCCAAGTTGATTGTGAAGCATACGGTTTTCATCCCGAGCCGCGCGCAGGCGAGCGAGGCCTCGATGCCCGCGTGGCCCGCGCCGATGACGGCGATATCGTAGCTTCCAGCAGAAAATTCACGCATGGTCTCAGCCCCTTTCGAATGTGATGACCGCCACCTGCGGCCTGTTCAGAATGCGCGGGATGACGCGCGGCGAGTTGCCAAGCCCCCGATTGACGAAGACCATCGCGCCCTCGCAATTTTCGTCCGTGCAGTGGTAAAAGCCGCTCGTGAACGAGGGGAAAAGCGTCAGCGTCGTGTCGATAACGCCGTCGGTGAACGGCAGGCGCCAGATGCCGCCGTGCGCATGGCCGGAGAACGTCAGGTCCGCGCCAAGGCGGCAGTAGTAGCCGTTAAAATTGTTGTTGCGGTGCGCCAGCAGCAGCCAGAACGGGTCGCCGAACTCGGCGTAGACCTCCTGCGCGAGCTCCTGCGGTGTCTCCTGATCGGCGTAGCCGTTCGGGTCGTCGATGCCCGCGAGGACGATGCTGTCGCCGTTTCGCAGCAGCGGCACGAATTCGTTCGAGAGCACCGTCACGCCGGACTCCCGCAGCGTGCGCTTGATCTCCTCCACGACCTTTGTGCCGTGGCCCCACTCGTGGTTGCCCGTGACGTAATACGTCGGCGCGATAGCTGAGAGCGCCGCGCCGACCTCGCCGGCGTAGACGGTCGGGTTTTCGGTTTTGCGGTCGACCAGGTCGCCCGTCACGAAGATATACTCCGGCTGCGCGGCCTTGACCGCACTGTATAAACGCTCGTTGTCCCTGCCGAAGTATTTGCCGTGCAGGTCGCTGAGCTGCACGACGCGGCAGCCGTCAAAGCCCGCGGGCAGCGCGCTCGATGTGAACGTCGCCTCGTCGGTCTCAATGCTGCTGTTGCCCCAGTAGAGGTAAATGCCGAACAGCACGATCAAAATGAGCAGGTTGCGCCAGAAATGATGTTTTTTTCTTTGTCTTGCCATGGGAACTCCAATCTATAAGGAAGCTATAAGCCAAAAAGCCTCGCAGAGTTTCGTGCCGCGCACGGCACGAAATCAATTCAAATCCGTTTTCTGCCGCGACATGTGCGCCCTCCAGAGGGGCTTCTCTTGCCCGCTGCGGGGCAATTCACCTTCTGGCAGAAAACACTTTGCGCGGAGTGGAAAACGGTGAAGCGCCGCCTGCGGCGGAAACAGCAAGCCGTTTTCGAGGAAGCGGCACAATTGGCGCGCCCGAAAGGGCGCGGGAATCGTAATGCCGCGACGGTGCGATGTCGCAGCCGCCCTGCGGGCGGCAAGGCACGAAGCGCAGCGAATTCTTCTCGAAAAAGCGGCATGCCGTTTTTTCGACAATAGGAAGGGGCGGCTTTTGCCGCCCCTTATTGTAGCACATTGCCCTGCCTTGAAACAAGGAATTTTATTCCGCGCTCTTGAGGCTCTCGACCATGTCGATCTTCTTCATCTTAAAGTGCGCGAGCACGTTGACGAGCAGCGAAAACAGCGCCGTCAAAATCGCCGCGTACACGTAGGCCGACGGCGCGGTCTGCCGCCCGAACATCATCAAATCGATTTCCGTCGAGCGCACGAGGTAAATGTGCAGCCAGTGACCCATCAAGCAGCCGAGCAGGATGCCGAACAGCGTGAGTACGATGTTCTCGCGGTACACGTAGGCCGAGACCTCGCCATCGTAAAAGCCCAGCAGCTTGATCGTCGCGAGCTCGCGCTGGCGCTCGGTGATGTTGATGTTCGAAAGGTTGAAGAGCACGACCATCGCAAGCGCCGCCGCGGCCAGAATGATGATGACCACGACGAAGTCCACGCGCTCCATGCTGCTCGTATAGGTGTCCTGCGTGTCGCGCATGCGGGAGGTCGACACAACACCGCTGAGGTCGAGCAGCTTTTCAAAGATCGCGCTGCACGTGTCCGCGTCGTCGCTCGTGAAATTGAGCAGATAGGCGTTCGGCTCGTCGGCCGCGCCGAAGACTTCCTCGTAATACGCGGGCGTCATGTAGACGAAGTGGCCCGTGTAGTGCTCGTAAATACCCGCGACGGTCACGTCGCCGCGTGTGTCGCCGTCTAAAAAGAACGTATCGCCGACGGAAAGATTTAACAGCTCGGAGAGCTTCTGGTCGATATAAACGCCGTCGTCCGCCATCGTGATCGGCTCGCCGGTCTTGAAGTCCAGAAGATCGACTGCCTTGCCGATCTCGCCCGACTCCATGACCTCGACGTAGGCGGTCGTCGAATAGCGCGAGGTCATCGCCGTCGCGGACGAGGCCGCGCAGGGGATGTAGTTCACAACGCGGGAGTCATTTTCAAGGAAGTTCTCCACCGCCGCGCGCTCTTCGGGCAGGACGTTGTCGGCCAGCGTCACCTGCGCCGAGTAGTGGAACAGCTCGTCGTACTGGCGCGACATCGTGAAAAGAAGTGACGAGCGCATGCCGAAGCCCGCGATGATGAGCGCCGTGCAGCCGCCGATGCCGATGACTGTCATCCAGAAGCGCTTCTGGTAGCGGAAGAGATTGCGCGCCGTGACCTTGTAGGTGAACGACATACGTTTCCACAGGGGCTTGATGTACTCAAGGAACACGCGCTTGCCCGCCTTCGGCGTGCGGGGGCGCATCAGGCTCGCGGGCGTTTCGCGCAGCGTGGCAAGGCAGGCCCAGAGCGTCGCGACTGTCGTGCACGCGACCGCCGCGAGCACGGAAAAGAGCGAAATATCCGTGTAGGCGTGCAGCTCGATATCCGGCATCTGATACATGATCTGATAGGCTGTGAAGATCATCTTCGGGAACAGGATATAGCCGATGACAAGGCCCAGAACGCCGCCGGTCACGCTCGGCAGCAGCCCGTAGCCGATGTACTTCCACGAGATCGCCAGGCGGCTGTAGCCGAGCGCCTTGAGCGCGCCGATCTGCACGCGCTGCTCTTCGACCATGCGCGTCATCGTCGTCAGGCACACGAGCGCCGCGACGAGGAAGAAGATGATCGGCAGCACGCTCGCAAGGTTCGCCATGCGGTCGGCGTCCTGGCCGAAGCCCGTGTAGCCTGGGTTATAGCTGCGGCTGAAGATATACCACTCGCAGCTGTTGATATCCGCGACCTTGCGGCGCGCGTCGGTGATCTTTTCCTGCGCGTCGGCGATCTTCTCGTCGGCCTCCGCCTTGCCGTCCGCGTATTCGCGCAGGCCCTTGCGGTAGTCGCGTTCGCCGTCCGTCAGCTCGGTATAGGCGTCGGAGAGCTCCTTGACGCCGTCGGCGTACTGCTCTTCGCCGTCGTAGTAGTCCTTCCAGCCGTCGTCGAGCTTCTTGCGCGCGTCGGTAAGCTCCTTTTTTGCGTCCGCGAGCTGCGCGGGCGTGTCGTCAAGCTGGGCCTTGGCGTCGTCGAGCTCAATTTTCGCGTCGCGCAGTTCTTTTCTGCCCGCGTCAAGCTCGGCCTCGCCCGCGTAATATTCGTCCCAGCCGTCGTCCAGCTCGCGCTTGCTCGCGGCAAGACCGCTCGCGCTGATGCTGTTTAACTGCGCGATGATTTCCTCATCCGGAAGCTGCGCGGCGATGGCGTCGCGCTGCTGCTGATAGAGCGCGCGTTCTGCCGTCAACTTCTCCCGCTGTGCAAGAAGCAGCGCTTTCTGATCGGCAACCGCTTCTTCTGGGTAAGCATTTAGTTCTTCCAGTTTTGCATCAACTTCTGCGATTCCCGCATCGTACTGCGCAAGTGCAGCGTCAAGCCGTTTAAGCCCCGCCTGCGCCTCCGCGATCTGCGCGCGCATATTATTGAGCACGCTGTCCGTCGTGGCGATGGCCGCGCTGTCGCCGCGGCCGAGGTCTTCGAGCAGCTTCTCAGGCGCGCCCTCGTAGGGCGAGCCCGAACCCGTGAGCGCGTCCGTCACGGTCTTTGCCAGCGAGTTGAGCTGGCGCTCGCCGCTTTCAAGCTGTCTCCGCCCCGCGGCGAGCTCCTTTTCGCCGCTTTCGAGCTCCCTGACGCCGTCCTCGTACTGGGCGAGGCCGTCTTCATACTCTGCCCTGCCCTTTTCGTACTCGTCGAGTGCGTCCTCGTATTCCTCCATGCCGTTGAGGTACTGCATCTCGCCGTCGTCAAGTTCGATTTTTGCGTCGTCCAGCTCAACGCGCGCGTCCTTGAGTTCCTGCTGGCCGTCGTAGTAGTCCTTCCAGCCGTCGTCGAGCTTCTTGCGCGCGTCGGAAAGCTCTTTCTGCGCGTCGCCGAGCTTTTCGTCGGCCTCGGCCTTCGCGTCGTCGAGCTCCTTCTGCGCATCGTCGAGCTTTTCCGTCGCTTCATCGACGAGATCATCGTGCCGCAGCTGCGCACGCGCGTCGCCGAACGGCTCGAGCTCGTCGATGACGGCGTCGATATAGTCGTCATAGTCGCTGTAAAACGCGGTCATCTCCGCCGCGCCGGAGACGCGGACATAGGCCGCCGTGTAATAGTCGAGCGTGAACGCCTCGCGCGGCAGGTACAGATACGCCTTGACCGTGCCGCTGCCGAGCGTCGACGTGCCGCGCTCCACCGCGAGGTACACGGGCGAGCGCACCGTGCCGACGACGGTATACGTGTCCTGCGCGAGCGCGTCGGAGAGGTCGTCCCCCGGCGTCAGGGTGATGCAATCGCCGATCGCAATGCTCATCAGCGAGAGCATGTTTTCCTCCACCACGCACTCGTCCGCGCGCTCGGGCATACGCCCGCCGCGCAGCTGCACCTCGTTGATGCCGCGGCCCGTGAGGGAGAGGACCTTGACCACCGCGTCGAGCGAATCGGACGAGGCGAACGCGTCGATGATGTACTCGCCCTCGGCGTCCTCGACCTTGTCCTGCGCGCGAAGGGCCGTGATGTCTTCGTCGGTCAGGCCGAGCGTCGAGAGCACCTGAATGTCGGCTAAGTGCAGGGAATCGAGATAGTCGTCGCCCGTGCGCTTCATGTCCGGCGCGGTCGCTTTGAGACCGGAAAGGAACGCGACCGAGAGCGCCACTAAGATCATAATGGAGAAAAAGCGGCTGCGCGTGTGCTTGATCTCGCGCCAGAAGTCTTTTTGCATGGCGTTTTTCATCGCGCCGCCCCCTTTCGTTCCGGATGTTTTGCTACCATTCGATCAAGTCCACACTCGCGGGATGGTCGTTGCACTGCATGCTCTCCACCGTGCCGTTTTTGATGTGGATGACGCGGTCGGCCATCGGCGTGATGGCGCTGTTGTGCGTGATGACCACGACCGTCACGCCCTTCTGCCGGCAGGTGTCCTGCAAGAGCTTGAGGATCTGCTTGCCCGTCACATAGTCGAGCGCGCCAGTCGGCTCGTCGCATAAAAGGAGCTTCGGATTTTTCGCGAGCGCGCGGGCGATGGCCACGCGCTGCTGCTCGCCGCCGGAGAGCTGGCCGGGGAAGTTGTTCGCGCGCGCGGACAGGCCGACCTCGTTCAGCACCGTCGCCGCGTCGAGCGGGTCCTTGCAAATTTGAGCGGCGAGCTCGACGTTTTCAAGCGCCGTCAGGTTGCCGACGAGGTTATAGAACTGGAAGACAAAGCCGATGTCGTGGCGGCGGTACGTCGTGAGCTGGCGGGCGTTGAAGCCGCTCACAAGCGTCCCGTCGACCGTGATGGTGCCGCCCGAGCAGGCGTCCATGCCGCCGAGCATGTTGAGTACCGTCGTCTTGCCCGCGCCCGAGGGGCCGACGATGACGCAGAATTCGCCCTTTTCGATCGTAAAGCTGATGTGGTCCACCGCGCGAATTTCGATCTCCCCGCTGTGGTAGACCTTGGAAACATCCTCAAATGTGACGAAAGCCGCCATAGTCCGACTCCTCCGCTTCAAATATCATTTTTATTTTATTATAAGTGGGAAATAGCGGAAATGCAAGTGTGGATGCAGCAACTTGCATGAAAAAACTGTTAATTTTTTAGTCAAAACCATGAGAGCTGACGATTGAAATTTGCCTTCCCCGCGCTTATAATACAAATTGAAATAAATGAAGGAAAGGAGCGTGAAAACGAATATGTTTGAAAACTTCATCAAGCAGGATGTTGACGACATGATCTTCGGCAGCACCAAGCAGATCATCAGCGAGCGCTGAGATCTGTTGTATCGACCACGCGAAAGCGTGGCTTTTTTGTTTTTATCGCCGGAAAGGCGAAAAAGGGCCGCTTCCACGGGAATTTTCGTCCCGAGAGGCGGATTTTTCTTGCCTTTGACCGGTGTGTGTGATATACTTTTTCGGCTAATGAAGGATAAAAATAAGGAGAGAGAGAACGCCATGGCTGTGATCGAATACGATTCCTACAAGCAGAAGCTGCTTGCAATGGACGAAACGTTTGAAAACCTCTTCAAGGCGCTGGAGATCGAGCAGGCCCGTCAGGAGCTGAGCCGCCTCGAACTCGAAGCGCACGAGGACGGCTTCTGGAACGATCTGGAGCGCTCGCAGAAAAACCAGATGCGCTCCAAGCAGCTGCAAAATAAGATCCACCGCTACGAAAGGCTCGTTTCCACGCGCGACGATCTGCTCGCGCTGATCGACATGGGAACGGAGATGGACGACGCGAGCTTACTGCCCGAGCTTGAAGAGGGCTATAAAAAGCTCGAAGCCGACGTGGAGCAGGCGAGACTGACAACGCTCCTTTCCGGCGAATACGACAACTGCAACGCCATTCTGACGTTCCACGCGGGCGCTGGCGGCACCGAGGCGCAGGACTGGGCGCAGATGCTCTACCGCATGTATATGCAGTGGGCGAACAAGCACGGCTTTGAATTCGAGATGCTCGACTATCTCGACGGCGACGAGGCCGGTCTCAAGAGCGCGACGGTCATGGTCAAGGGCGAGAATGCCTACGGCTATCTGAAGGGTGAAAACGGCGTGCACCGCCTGGTGCGCGTTTCCCCGTTCGACGCGAACGCCCGCCGCCAGACGAGCTTTGCCGCGCTTGAGGTCATGCCCGAGCTTCCCGACGATATCGAGGTCGAAATTCGTCCCGAGGATATCGAGATGCAGGTCTACCGCGCGTCCGGCGCCGGCGGCCAGCACGTCAACAAGACGTCCTCTGCCGTTCGACTCATCCACAAGCCCACAGGCATCGTCACCGCCTGCCAGACCCAGCGCTCGCAGTTCCAGAACCGCGACTACGCCATGCAGATGCTCAAATCCAAGCTCATGGAACTCAAAATTCAGCAGCACGCGGAGAAGATCTCCGACATCAAGGGCGTGCAGCTCAAGATCGAATGGGGCAGCCAGATCCGCTCCTACGTCTTCATGCCCTACCAGCTCGTCAAGGACACGCGCACCGACTACGAGACCGGCAACATCCAGGCGGTCATGGACGGCGACCTCGACGGCTTCATCAACGCGTATCTCACCAAGTCCGCGAACGGCGAACTGAAGAAATAATTCAAAAATGTGCGAAGCACATTTTTGAGAGGGGCTTGCAGAGTGCTGCGCGCACTCGCGCTGCTCGCACACTTGCACTCTGAGATGAATTTTTTCCGCGCACAGGTCGCGGAAAAAATGATTTGATTTTGATTCCGGCGCTGCGGCGCCGGAATTTTATATGTTATGACTGAGGGAGGAAACATGGAAGAAAATACCAGAGAAAACAAGATGGGCACGATGCCCATCGGCAAGCTGCTCGCCAATATGGCGGGGCCGGTGATGATATCGATGCTCTTTCAGGCGCTCTACAACATTGTCGACAGTGTGTTTGTCGCGCGCCTCAGTCAGGACGCGATGAACGCCGTATCGCTCGCCTTCCCGCTGCAAACGCTGTGCATCGCGTTCGCCGTGGGCACGGGCGTCGGCATGAACGCGCTGCTCGCGCGCTCTCTGGGGGAAAAGAACATGAAGGCAGTCGACCGCGCCGCGGGCACGGGGCTCTTTTTATCGCTCTGCACGGCGGTGGTCTTCGCCATTCTCGGCTTTGCGGTCGCGGCGCCGTTCTTCCGCTTCCAGACGGAAAACGCGCAGATCGTCGCCTACGGCAGCGACTATGTGAAGATCTGCATCGGCGGCTCGCTCGGGCTGTTCCTGCAAATTTACGGCGAGCGCCTGCTCCAGTCCACGGGGCGCACGAACCTCTCGATGATCTCGCAGATCGCGGGCGCGGTGTGCAACATCGTGCTTGACCCGATTTTGATCTTCGGCCTTCTGGGCTTTCCCCGCATGGAGGTCGCGGGCGCGGCGGTCGCCACGATCGTCGGCCAGTTCGTCGGCGCGGGCCTCGGCCTTCTGCTGAACCTCAAGAAAAATCCCGAGGTTCAAATTCACGTCAGGGACATCCGTCCCCACCGCGCGACGGTGGCGGACATCTACGCCATCGGCATCCCGTCGATCATCATGCAGTCCATCGGCTCGGTGATGACGTTCGGCATGAACAAGATCCTCATCTCGTTCACCGAAGCGGCGACCGCGGTGTTCGGCGCGTACTTCAAGCTCCAGAGCTTCATCTTCATGCCGTGCTTCGGCCTCAACAATGCGATGGTGCCCATCGTGTCGTACAACTACGGCGCGCAGAAATTCGACCGCGTGCGCAGGACCGTCCGCCTGACGGTCTTCACGGCTATCGGCATCATGTGCGTCGGCTGTGCGCTCTTCGAGCTCATCCCCGAAACGCTGCTGGGGATGTTCTCACCCACGGACGAAATGCTCTCCATCGGCCGCGTTGCTCTGCGCATCATCGGCGTGCACTTCCCGCTCGCGGGCTTCAGCATCATCGCGGGCAGCGCGTGTCAGGCGCTCGGCAAGCCCATCTACGCGCTCATCAACTCCGTCTGCCGCCAGATCGTTGTGCTGCTGCCGGCGGCGTATCTGCTCTCGCTCACGGGGCGGCTTGAGCTTGTTTGGCTCGCGTTCCCGATCGCAGAGATGGTGAGTGTGATTTTGAACGCTACGTTCCTTAAGTTGACTTATCGAGCTTCGCTCGAGAGGAAGTAAATATTGCGCGCACTTTGCGCGCGGGGAAGTGCCGCCTGCGGGCGGCAGGAGCAGCAAAGGGGGTATTCTCTTTCCGAAGAGAATACCCCCTTTGAATCCCCCAGAGAAA
>CALAAN010000253.1 GCA_937884915.1 uncultured Oscillibacter sp. | reverse complement strand
TGCCGCACGAAAAGGCACTGTGCCTGTTCACCGTCGAAACGGCGGACATTCCGGAGGAAGCGATATGAAAAGACATCTTTTGATCTGCGGGGAGCGCGGCGTCGGCAAGTCGACGCTGATCCGCCGCCTGCTGGAGAAAAGCACGCGGGAGGTCGGCGGTTTTGTGACAAAGCGCCTGCCAATCGCGGACGAAAACGGCTTTTTCCCGATCTACCTCTATCCCGCATCGCAGAGAGAGGACGAACGGCGCAATGAAGCGGCGAATCTCGTCGGGACATGCGACAGCCGCTCGAGCATCCGCCATCCCGAGGTGTTCGACACGCTCGGCGTACAGCTCATCGAGTCCGCGCCGGAAGGCGGCATCATCCTGATGGATGAGCTCGGCTTTCTCGAAAACGACGCCAAGGCGTTCCAATCCGCCGTGCTGCGCGCGCTGGACGGCGACACGCCGGTGCTGGCGGCGGTCAAGCCGAAGAACACGCCGTTCCTGCGCGCCGTGCGCGGGCACGAAAACGCGGAGCTCGTCTTCATCGACGAGCAGAACCGCGACGCGCTGCTTGAAAAGCTCCTGCCGCACATTTTGCGGTGGAATGAGGAATAAAGCTGCGGAATATCGAGTGCGGGAAATAAACGCTTTACAGAAGATTTTAAGCGAACACTTGTTTGACTAACGAAACCGTGCTATAATACCGCCGTTGAGGAATGTGCAGAGGGGAGGGACAGCGCATGGAGGATTTGCTTGCGGGCTTGAATCGCGCGCAGCGCGAGGCCGTCACGGCGACGGAGGGCTATGTCCGCGTCATTGCGGGCGCGGGCTCGGGCAAGACGCGCGCGCTGTCGCACCGCTTTGCATACCTTGTGAACGAGCTCGGCATCCTGCCGGGGAACATCCTGTGCGTGACGTTTACGAACAAGTCGGCAAACGAGATGCGTCAGCGCATCCATGCGCTGACCGGCGACAACGACACAGGCTATATCAACACGTTCCACGGCTTCTGCGTCTCCGTTTTGCAGGAGGACAGCCATGCCGTGCAATACCCGAAGAGCTTTCTGGTGCTGGACAATTCCGACATCGACGCGATGCTCGGCATCATCTATGAGGAGCGCGGCCTTACGCTGCGCGACATGACGTATTCCGCCGCGCGGGATATGATCGAAATTCGCAAACTCTTCAAAGAGCCGGAGTATTACAAGGACATGATCACGTTATCGCTCGACACGCTGCGCGAAAAATACGAGCGCGCCGATACGGCGGGGGACATCATCTTCTACGGCTATCTCTATCAGGAGAAAAAGTGCTTCGGCCTCGACTACAACGACCTCATCAAATTCTCGCTCTACATTTTTGAGCAGCACGAGGACATCAGGCGCAAGTGGCAGCAGCGGCTTGAGTACATCATGATCGACGAATTTCAGGATATCGACGCGCTGCAATACGAGCTGATGGAGGTGTTGTGTGGGTATCACGGCAACCTCTTCATCGTAGGTGATCCGGATCAGACGATCTACACTTGGCGCGGCGCGAACGTCAAATATCTGCTGGATTTCGACAAGGTCTTCCCGCATGTGCAGACCATCATGATGATGGAAAACTACCGCTCCACACCGGAGATTCTGGCGGCGGCGAACTCGCTGATCGCGAAAAACGGCCACCGCATCAAAAAGGACCTGATCCCGACAAAGCCGTCGGGGGAGAAAGTCATCTGCCACTTCGCCGACACGCAGGAGGCGGAGGCGCAGTGGATGGTGAGCGAGATGCAGAAGCTGCATGATCGCGGCGTGCCGCTGCGGGATATGACCGTCCTTTACCGCGCGCACTATGTGACGCGCGCGGTGGAAGAGGCGCTGATGCACGAAAAAATTCCCTATACGATCTACTCCGGTGTGCAGTTTTTTGACCGCATGGAGATCAAGGACGCGCTTTCGTACCTGCGCATGATCGCCTATCAGGACGATCTGTCGTTCCGGCGCATCGCCAACGCGCCGAAGCGGAACCTCGGCAAGCGGCGTATGGCCTTTTTGCAGGAGACGGCGGAAAAAGAGGGGACAAGCCTCTATACAACGCTCAAAAACCACCTCGAAGATGGCGTGTTCAACGGCACGAAGGCAAAGCAGTTTGTCGATCTGATCGAGCGCTTTTCGCACTCGTATCAGGGCCGTCCCATCTCCGAGGTACTCTCGGACATTTTAGACAAGAGCGGCTATGAAAAGGCGCTGCGCACCGAGGGTAGTCAGGAGCGGCTCGATGATCTGGCCGAGCTCAAGCAGTCCATCTACGAATACGAGACGAGCTGCGGCGAGGAGAGCACGATGGAGCACTACCTTGCCCATATCGCGCTTTTCAGCAACGGCGATGTCGCCGAGCAGGGCGACAAGGTGAAGCTGATGACCGTCCACGCGGCAAAGGGCCTTGAATTCCCGTATGTGTTCCTCTGCGGCATGAACGAGGGAATCTTCCCCTCGCGCAAGGTGCGAACGCTCCCCGGAATGGAGGAGGAGCGGCGGCTCGCCTTCGTTGCGCTGACGCGCGCAGAGAA
>CALAAN010000252.1 GCA_937884915.1 uncultured Oscillibacter sp. | reverse complement strand
CTCGACGTCCGCGGTGGGGTCTGCCTCGGCGTAGCCGAGCTCCTGCGCCTTTTGCAGTGCGGGCGCGTAGTCCGCGCCGGAATTTGTCATGGCGGAGAGCATGTAGTTCGTTGTGCCGTTCAGAATGCCCTCGACGGCCTTGATCTCGTCAAGTTCGGACGCGCGGGAGAGAGAGGTGAGCCAGGGGATGCCGCCGCCTGCGGCGGCGGTGCAACGCAGCGCCACGCCTTTTTCTTTCGCAAGAGAGGTGAGCTCTTCAAAGCGGGCGCACATGAGCTGCTTGTTTGCGGTGACGACGTGCTTGCCCGCGCGCATGGCCGCGCAGAGGTAGCTGTATGCCGGCTCGATGCCGCCCATGACTTCCACCACGATATCAATAGAGGGATCGCGCACGATCTCGTCGTAATCGGCGGTCACGGTGCATGTGAGCTCCGGACGGGGGCGGCGGGAGAGAACGGCTGCGACATGCAGATCGGTTCGCCCCTCGCACAGCTTATAAAAATGGGAACCGACGGTGCCGAAGCCCAGCAGCGCAATATTCACGGGGATGACCTTCTTTCTTTTTTTGGATACTCCGTCAAGTGCGGACGAATTTGTGACTTACGCCGAAACTGTCCCTAACAGAAAAACACTTGACTTTTTGATGGAAACAATATAACATAGCGTTTGTGAAAATACAATAGGGAAAACAAAAAAACTTTTCCCGTGGGATACAGGAGGAACCATCCATGCAGTATCAGAGCACCCGCGATAAAAATTTGAAGGCCAGCAGCGCGCAGGCCATCTTAAACGGCCTTGCCCCCGACGGCGGCCTTTACACGATGTCGTCGTTTGACGAGGTCAGGTTCGACTATACTACTGTATTAAATATGGACACGATGTCCATGTCGACGAAAATTTTATCGAAGCTCCTGCCCGACTTCTCGGAGGAGGAGATGGCGAAGCTCGTTCATGACGGCTATACCGGCAAGTTCGAGACCGACCACCTGACCCCGACGGTTCCTGTGGGTGAGGACTTCATCCTCGAGCTTTTCCGCGGCCCGACGAGCGCTTTCAAGGATGTGGCGCTCTCGATGCTGCCGCGCCTGATGACCGCGTCGAAGAAAAAGCTCGGCGTGAACGATGAGATCCTGATCCTCACCGCCACGTCCGGTGACACCGGCAAGGCGGCGATGGAGGGCTTCTGCGACGTGCAGGGCACGAAGATCATCGTCTTCTACCCCCACGGCGGCGTGAGCGCCGTGCAGCAGGCGCAGATGGCGACGCAGGCGGGCGAAAACGTCTGCGTGTGCGCAGTGCGCGGCAACTTTGACGACGCGCAGACGGGCGTGAAGAAGATCTTCTCCGCCGTCAGCAAGGATAAGCTACTCGAGGGTAAGGGCGTTCGCCTGTCGTCTGCCAACTCCATCAACATCGGCCGCCTCGCTCCGCAGGTCGTCTATTATTACAGAGCGTATGCCGACCTCGTGCAGGCGGGCCGCATCCAGCCGGGCGACAAGGTCGACTACGTCGTGCCGACCGGCAACTTCGGCGATATTCTCGCGGGCTATTTCGCCAAGGAGATGGGCCTTCCCGTCGGCAAGCTCGTGTGCGCGTCCAACGCCAACAATGTGCTGACCGACTTCCTGCGCACGGGCCGCTATGACCGCCGCCGCCCGTTCTACAAGACCGCGTCCCCCTCGATGGACATTCTCGTCTCCAGCAATTTGGAGCGCCTGCTCTACCTCCTCTCTGGCGACGATAAGCTGATCGCGGATCTAATGAAGCAGCTCAGCGAAAACGGCGCGTACGAGGTGCCCGCGGACATGCTCAAAAAGCTGCACGAGCTCTTCTGGGCGGGCTACTGCGACGACGAGGGCACGAAGGCTGCCATCGGCAAGGTCTGGAAGGACGACCACTACCTCTGCGATACGCACACGGCGGTCGCCTGGAACGTGGCGCAGCAGTATAAGGAAGCGAACCCCGACCACAACGCCGTCGTCGAGCTCTCCACCGCCTCTCCTTATAAATTCCCCGCCGCCGTGCTCGAGGGCATCGGCGAAAAGGCTGAGGGCGACGAGTTCGACGTGATGGAGCAGCTCCACAAGGTCACGGGCGTGCCCGTGCCGAAGAATCTCGCCGGTCTCCGCGACCGTGAGGTGCGTCACCGCGACGTGATCGACCGTGATGCGATGCTCGATTATGTGCTCGGCAAGGCTGCGGCGGAAAAGCGATAAAGGAGAATAAACATGTATATTACCTGCCTTGATATGGAGGGCGTGCTCGTCCCCGAGATCTGGATCGAATTCGCCCGCGAGAGCGGCATTCCCGAGCTGACGCGCACGACGCGCGACGAGCCGGACTACGACAAGCTGATGAAATGGCGCATGGGCGTGCTCCGCGAGCACGGCCTGGGCCTCAAGGAAATTCAGGAGACCATCGCGCGCATCGACCCGCTGCCGGGTGCAAAGGAATTCCTTGACAAGCTGAGATCTGAGACGCAGGCCATCATTTTGAGCGACACCTTTGAGGAATTTGCACAACCGCTGATGAAAAAACTTGGCTGGCCGACCATTTTCTGCAACTCTCTTGAGGTGGACGCCGATGGATTCATCAGCGGAATCAGGATGAGGTGCGAGCATTCCAAGCTTACGACCGTGCGCGGCCTTCAGTCCATCGGCTTTGAGACCATCGCCAGCGGCGACAGCTATAACGATCTTGAAATGATCGAAGCGTCCAAGGCGGGATTCCTGTTCCGCACGACGGAAAAGATCAGGCAGGACTACCCGCATCTGCCCGCTTTTGAAAGCTATGATGAGCTTTTGTCGGCCATCGAGCAGGTCATCCGCACATAAGGAAAACAAATATCCGGCTTGAGTGAAATAATATTCATTCAAAATTTGTTTATTTTGCCGATTGACTTTTCCCCCTAAAAAATTATTATAATCAGGCGAAACGCAGGGGAATTCTCCTGCACGGCAAACATTTGAGAAAAATATAGGAGGAGAAAAAATGCTTAGCTTTCTGATCTGCCTCGCATTGCTGATCGGCGGCTACTTCGTTTACGGCAACGTCGTCGAAAAGACCTTCGGCCCTGATGACCGTGAAACGCCGGCTGTCAAGATCAACGATGGCGTGGACTATGTGGTTCTGCCGCAGTGGAAGCTGTTTATGATCCAGCTTCTGAATATCGCGGGCCTCGGCCCCATCTTCGGTGCCCTTCAGGGTGCTCTGTGGGGTCCCATCGTGTTCCTGTGGATCACCTTCGGTACGATTTTTGCCGGTGCGGTCCACGATTATTTCTCCGGTATGATGAGCGAGCGTAACGAAGGTGCTTCTATCTCCGAGATCGCCGGTATCTACCTCGGCGGCGCAATGAAGAACGTCATGCGCGTGTTCAGCGTGGTGCTGCTCGTCATGGTCGGTACGGTCTTTGCGGTCGGCCCTGCGGGTCTGATCGTCACCCTGTTCAAGAACGGCGGCCATGAGGGCATTGTCGCCACGACCCTGTTCTGGCTCATCATCGTTCTGGTCTACTACTTCATCGCGACCTTCATTTCCATCGACAAGATCATCGGCAAGATCTATCCCGTGTTCGGTATCTGCCTGATCATCATGGCGGTGGGCGTTGCCATCGGTATCTTCACCAAGTCTGAGTACACCATCCCTGAGATTTGGAACAACTTCACCAACATGCATCCCTCGGGCACGCCGGTGTGGAGCTTCATGTTCATCACCGTTGCCTGCGGCGCGATCTCCGGCTTCCATGCCACGCAGAGCCCCCTGATGGCCCGCTGCATGAAGAGCGAGAAGCAGGGCCACTTCGTCTTCTATGGCGCGATGGTCTCCGAGGGCATCATCGCCCTGATTTGGGCTGCTGCCGGCTGCTCGCTGTATGAGGTCACCGGCGGCCTGAACACCGGCCTTGCCGAGGTGCTCGCCAACGGCCAGTCCGCCGCTATTTACGACGTCTGCTCCAAGACCATGGGCGGCGTGGGCATCGCGCTCGCCATGCTTGGCGTTATCGCCTGCCCCATCACTTCCGGCGATACCGCGTTCCGCTCTGCCCGTCTTGTTCTGGCTGACTGGTTCAAGATCGACCAGAAGAAGTGGCAGAACCGCCTGATGCTCTGCGTGCCTGTCCTTGGTGTCGGCGCGATCCTCGGCATCGGCAACGCGCTCGGCAAGATCGACTACACCGTTATCTGGCGTTACTTCAGCTGGACGAACCAGACCCTTGCCATGATCGTTCTGTGGGCCGCTTCCATGTATCTCTTCTATGATAAGAAGAACTACTGGATCACCGCTGTCCCCGCGACCTTCATGAGCGCTGTGTCCGTGACGTACTTCCTGCTGGGCAACGAGTGCCTCGGCCAGTTCCTGAACACCAAGACTGCCGACGGCGCTACCGTTTACAACACTGCTGTTGCTTACCCCGTCGGCATCATTGTTGCCATCGTGTTCCTCAGCATCTTCCTGTACACCATCAAGAAGCGCAATCCCCAGCCTCACTACGAGACGCTGCACAAGTAAACCATTCGTAGAGCGGTGGGAGAATCCTCTCCCACCGCTTTTTTCAGATTTTGGAGGAGCCTTATGATTTTTGCACCTGTGCGCCTTGGCGAAGCGGGCATCGACACCGAAGTCCTCGCCGCGGACAAGAAGTCCTGCAAGCGCTTCGGCCCCTGCGGCGTGGGGAAAGAGGCGCTGTTTTTGAATAGCTATTTTATTGACCGGCGCTACTATGTCGCCTTTTCGTCGGTGCGCCGCGTCTTCAAGCGCGTGGCGATGAGCCAGGGCGGCTTTTCGGGCCAGGGCGTGTTCGGTGCGATCCCCTATCTCGTGGTGCAGTATGACGGCGGGAAGGAAAAGCAGTGCACCTTCAAGCGCGAGGAAGACGTGGACGCAATGCTTGCCTACATCGGAAAAGTGCATCCTGAGATCCCGACGCTGAGCGTCGGCGGCGAGCAGCGCATGCAGGCAAAAGCGGAGAAAGAGGCCAAGCGCTATTTAGACGAGCTCACGCCGGAGGCGCAGAGCGCGAAGGAAGAGCTCGAAAAAGCGCAGAAGTTCCTCTCCGGCTATCCCGAGCTGACCGGTCAGCTGTCCAAGGCGGCCAGAGCCAAGCGCGTGAACCAGCATACGAATCCCGCTTACCGCTGGGTCGCGCTGGCCATCGTGCTGGCAGGCGCTGCGGCGATGGTGTACGGCATCATCTCGTGGCGCAGCGGCGGCGATTTCGGCCTGTATTTTGCCCTGTTCGGCTTTGCTGCGATCTTCTTCTTTTCCGGCGCGCACGTGCTGCCCACGGCAAAGAACAACAAAAAGGCTGTCGCCCGCGCCTGGGAAGAGGCGCAGACCAACCTTGCCCATGTCCTGCCGGACGATTTTCCGCTGCCGGCGCGCTATGCGCACCCCGTCGTGCTCACGCGCATGATCCGCATCCTGCGCGAGGGCCGCGCCCAGAGCGCGGACGAAGCGCTCGAGGTGCTGAAATCCGACCTCAAGGCGCTCAATGCCGACGTGCAGGTCGAGCAGGAGGAATACGACGAGGTCGTCGCGATCAAGTCGATGTTCCTGCTGAGCGATTATCAGTGAGCGGATATTGATTCATTTCGTCAAAAAGTCCATGGATTTTGCAAAACCCATGGGCTTTTTCCTGCCGCTTGGCAAGTGAATATAAGAGCGGTAAACGAAAAATGCTTGCAAAGTGATTGCTTTGCAAGCATTTTTTATCTCTTTTTGCTCTTTGCCGTAGGCTTGGGCTTGGCCCAGCCGGACTTGCGCTTGAAGTTTTTCGGCTTGTCAGCGCTGCTGCTTCTCGGACTCTGTCCACCGCGGGGCGCGTCGTTTCTGTGGCCGCCGCTGGGCGCGGCGGAGGGCCTTTTGCCGCCGCCGTTTTTGTCGTGCTGCGGCGCGCGGTCGTCGCCATACGGGCGGACGAGGCACTTTGGCCCGTAGCCGATGAGGTCTTCGCGCCCGGCCTTTTTGAGCGCCTCGATGACGAGCTTTTTCTTGTCGGGGCGGAACCACTGGAGCAGCGCGCGCTGCAATTCCTTGCCGTGCGGCGTCGTCTCGGCGAAAACGGGCGTCATGTCGCGCGGGTCGATGCCGGTGTAGTACATGCAGGTCGAGAGCGTGCCGGGCGTGGGGTAGAAGTCCTGCACCTGCTCGGGCTTGTGGCCCGTGGAGTGCAGGAATTCCGCGAGCTGCACGGCGTCCTCGAGCGTGCAGCCGGGGTGCGACGACATGAGGTAGGGCACGAGATACTGCTCGCGTCCGTTTTTCTCGTTCACGGAGCGGTACTTGTCCCAGAATTTTTCAAACACGTCGAAGTGCGGCTTTCCCATGTAGTCGAGCACGCCCGCCACACAGTGCTCGGGTGCGACCTTGAGCTGGCCGGAGATGTGATACTTGATAAGCTCGGACAGAAACGGGCTTCCCTTGTCCTCAAGCAGATAGTCATACCGGATGCCCGAGCGGACAAAGACCTTCTTCACGCCGGGGATTGCGCGTAATCTGCGCAGCAGCTCAACATATTCCGAGTGGTCGGGGTCGAGGTTTTTGCAGGGGTAGGGGGCAAGGCAGTTTTTATTGCGGCACATGCCGCGCTTGAGCTGATCCTTGCACGACGGGTGGCGGAAGTTGGCGCTTGGGCCGCCGACGTCGTGGACATAGCCCTTGAACTTCGGGTCGTGAGTGAAGCCCTCGACCTCGCGCACGCAGGATTCGATCGAGCGCGAGGTGATCATGCGCCCCTGATGGAACGCGAGTGAGCAGAAGTTGCACCCGCCGAAGCACCCGCGGTTGTGCGCGACGGAGAAGCGCACCTCTTCGATGGCGGCGACGCCGCCAAGGGCGTCGTACATCGGATGTACCTCGCGCATGTAGGGGAGCTCGGCGACCTCGTCGAGCTCTTCGCGCGAAAGGGGCATCGCGGGCGGATTGACGACGAGCGTGTCGCGCCCGTGCGCCTGCCAGAGCGCTTTGCCGCGGATGGGGTCGTGTTCCTCGTATTCGAGCTTCGTTGCGAGTGCGTAGGCGTGCTTATCCCCGCACACCTCATCATACGACGGGCACTCGACGTGGTCGAAGGCGCAGACCTCGGGCGTGCGCGTCACAAACGCCGTGCCGCGAATATCTGTCAAGGTATCCGCCTTTTCACATTTGGAGAGTCGGCGCGCAATCTCGCGTGTGGCGTATTCGCCCATGCCGTAGACGAGAAGGTCTGCCTGCGCGTCGAAGATGAGCGCGCGGCGGACCTTGTCGTCCCAGTAGTCGTAGTGCGCAAAGCGGCGCAGGCTCGCTTCGAGCCCGCCGACGACGATGGGAACATCGCCGAAGGCCTCGCGGCAGCGGTTCGCGTACACGATGGTCGGGCGGTCGGGCCGCAGGCCCATGCGGCTGCCGGGGGAGTAGAGGTCCTGCGTGCGGCGCTTTTTCGCCGCCGTGTAGTGCGCGACCATCGAGTCGATGTTTCCGCCGCCGATCATCACACCGTAGCGCGGGCGGCCCATCGCGCGAAAGGCGTCCGCGCTGTGCCAGTCCGGCTGGGCGAGCACGGCCAC
>CALAAN010000251.1 GCA_937884915.1 uncultured Oscillibacter sp. | reverse complement strand
CAGCGGCTCAATTTCGACCTTGGAGAAGTCGATCGGCTCATCCTTGACCTCGATCTCGACCGTGCCCGTCGCGCCGCCGATGATCCCGGCTTCCTCCGGCTTTTTTGTCTTGGGAGCGTCCAGCGGCTTCATCGTCGGGAAGAGGATGACGTCGCGGATGGAGTCGGTGCCGCAGAGCATCATCGCGCAGCGGTCAATGCCGAAGCCCAAGCCGCCCGTCGGGGGCAGGCCGTATTCAAGGGCCATGACGTAATCTTCGTCCATCATCTCGGCCTCGTCGTCGCCGTTGGCGCGCTTTTCGACCTGCGCCTTGAAGCGCTCGTACTGATCCATCGGGTCGTTGAGCTCGGTGAAGGCGTTGCCCATCTCGCAGCCGCAGACGAACATCTCGTAGCGTTCGGTCAGGTGCGGGTCGGACGGGCTGCGCTTGGCAAGCGGGCTGACCTCAACAGGATACATGGTGATGAACGTCGGCTGAACGAGCGTCTCTTCGACCTTCTGGTCGAACGTCTCGTACAGGGCGTTGCCCCAGGTCTTGTCCACGCCGTCCATGTCGACGCCGACGCTCTTGGCGAGCGCCACGGCGGCGTCGTTGTCGCCCTCGATGGCCATGAAGTCCGCGCCGGTCACTTCCTTGACGGCGTCGGCCATCGTAACACGCTTCCACGACGGGGTCAGGTCGATATCTCTGCCGAGCCACTGGATCTGATAGGTGCCGAGAATTTCCTTCGCGGCGCCGGAGAGGATTCCCTCGAGGATGTCCATCATGCCGTCGAGGTTCGTGTATGCCTGATAGAGCTCGCAGGTGGTAAACTCGGGGTTGTGCTTGGTGTCCATACCCTCGTTGCGGAAGATGCGGCCGACCTCGTACACGCGCTCCATGCCGCCGACGATCAGGCGCTTTAAGTGCAGCTCCGTCGCGATGCGCATGTACATGTCGATATCAAGGGTATTGTGGTGCGTGATAAAGGGGCGCGCGTTTGCGCCGCCCGCGATGGGGCTCAGCACCGGCGTCTCGACCTCCATAAAGCCGAGGGAGTCGAGGTAGCGGCGCAGATATGCGACGAACTTCGAGCGAATCTCGAAGTTGCGCTTGGACTCGGGGTTGATGATGAGGTCGACGTAGCGCTGACGGTAGCGCGCTTCCTTATCGGTCAGGCCGTGGTACTTCTCCGGCAGCGGGCGCAGAGACTTACTGAGCAGCGTGATCTTCTTGGCGCGCACGCTCATCTCGCCGCGCTGGGTGCGGAACACCTCGCCCTCGACGCCGACGATATCGCCGATGTCGTACTTCTTGAAGCGGTTGTACTCCTCTTCATCCATCTCGTCCTTGCGGGCGTAGAGCTGGATGCGGCCGGACTTGTCCTGCAGATCGCAGAAGCTGACCTTGCCCATGCCGCGCTTGCTCATGAGGCGGCCCGCGACGCGGACCTCGCTGCCCTCAAGCGCGTCGAAGTTGTCCTTGATGTCCTGGGCGTGGTGCGTCACGTCGAAGCGCGTCTCCTTGAAGGGATCGCGGCCCTCGGCGCGCAGCGCGGCGAGCTTGTCGCGGCGGACCTTGAGAATTTCACTTAAATCCTGCTCAGGCGCCGCGGTGTTCTGATTTCTTTCTTCAGCCATGGTATTTTACTCCTACTCTATATAATACAGCTTAGCGTTCGATCTTGACGATGCGGTAGACAATGGCGCCGACAGGGGCCTCCACCGTGACCTCATCGCCCTCCTTTGCGCCCATAAGCGCCTTGCCGAAGGGGGAATCCTCGGAGATGGCGCGGTGCATGGGGTCGGCCTCCTGCGAGCCGACGACCTTGTACTCGGGCAGCTCGCGGCCGGACTTGACATCCTGCACGGTCACGCGGCAGCCGATGCTGATGCCGTTCGTGCCCGCGTCGTTTTCATCGACGATGACGGTGTGCAGCAGAATGTCCTCGACCTCAGCGATACGGGAGTACAGCTTGCCCTGCTCGTTTTTCGCTTCATCATATTCGCTGTTTTCGCTCAGGTCGCCGAAGCCGCGCGCCTCTTTGATGAGGTCTGCCACTTCCTTTTCACGCACGGTTTTGAGGTAGGTGAGCTCGTTTTGCAGCTCTTCCTTGCGCTCCGCGCTCATCTTGTACTCTTTTTTCATGTTCGCCATATTGAGATCGTTCCTTTCTTTCGCGCCCGCAAATCGCGCGGCGCGTACACGAATACCATTTTAGCGAAATAATTATAGTGATTTTGCCCCGTGTTGTCAAGGTAAGTTTGCAGTTTCTCCCCCATCGGACGGCATTTTCACATCTTTTACCCAAATTTCGTCCGCGCGGCGCGCAAGCGAGGCGTACAGCGCGCAGATGAGCTGATCTTCGTTCCAGACCGCCGCTGCATCGCCCAAGTTCTCCGTCCCGTAGGCAATAGAAAGCGCGCCGCTTTGCAGCGGCAGCACGGTGCCGCTCGACGGAAGGGCCTCGTCGAAGCAGACGGTCAGGTCAGCCGTGATCTGTTCTCCCCTCTGTACCGTGTGAACGGTCGCGCCGCAGTCCCAGCGCAGCATGCGCGCAAGGCGTTCACCGCTTGGCGCGCAGAGCGTCAGATACCGAACATCTCCGACCAGCTCGCGCGCCGCCGCTTCGAGCGCCGCGCTCTGCGAGGATGCGCACAGCGCGATGCGCGCCCGCTCCGGTGCAAGGCCGAGCTGCGCCATCGTGCAGCGGATGATCTCCGCCGCCTTCGCCATGCGCAGCGGCTGCTCGGGCGGCGGCAGGACGCCGCAACGCGCAAACATTTCCCCGTATGGATAATCCTTGGGAAACACGGCATAGCGCACATGGCGCTTTTGCAGGTATTTTGCCGCGCGCTTTGCCGAAAATGCGGCAAGCATCCCCTCGCCGCGCGCTGCGTAGACCGCGCAAAAGCGCACGCCGCAGAGCGTGCGCGCGCCGTTTTTCTCCCCCGCATCCCGATAGCCGATCAGTCCCAGCAAAGGTATCCCTCCCGCAAAAAAGCTCCCCGCCAGTATATGGCGGGGAGCTTGCGCGTTATTCGGTTTACCAGCCCTTGATATAGTCGGTGAGGTATTTGAGCGGGTTGATGATCTGCCCGTTCTCGGTGATCTCAAAGTGCAGATGCGGGCCGCTGCTCACGCCGGTCGTGCCGGTGATGCCGACGACCTGGCCCTGCGCCACATAGTCGCCCACCTTGACTGAGCGGGATGACAAATGCTGATACGTTGTCGTGTTGCCGCTGCCGTGGCTGACAACCACGTAGTTGCCGCGGTACTTGTTGTAGGCCGAGATGATGACCGTGCCCGCCTTGGCGGCGACGGCCTGCGTCGTGTAACCCACGCGGCCGATGTCGATGCCCGCGTGGTTCGTCGACGCGCCCGCGATGCCCGTGTAGCGCGCGCCGAGCGGCGAGGTGACATACTTGCTCGAGCACGGCCAGATGTAACCGCCATAGGTCACGGTGGTGTTGCCATTCTTTTCGGCAAGCTCACGGGAAAGGCGCACGATCTCCGCCTGCTGGCGCTCCATCGCCGCGTCCTTTTCCGAAAGGACCTGCTTGTACTGCGCTTCGTTGGCCTTGAGTTCGGCAAGCACCTTTTCCGCCTCAGCGCGCTGGGTGTTCAGCTCGCTCTTTTTGGCGACGAGCGTCTCCTTGGCGCTCTGCTGTTCGGCAAGGGATGTTTCAAGCGAGGCCTTCTTCTGCTCGATCTGCTCGCGTAAGCTCCGCAGATCGTCGATGACCTTCTGGTCGCTGTCCATGATCTCGCTGATGAAGTCCATGGCGCTGAGCAAGTCGGAAAAGCTCGCCGAGTCAAACAGCACCGACCAGTACGAGATCGTGCCGCGCTCTTCCATCGCGCGCACGCGCTCGCAGAACTTTTCGTACTGGCGCGCCTCCTCCTCTTCGTTCTCGCGGATCTCCTGCTCGGTCTGCGTGATAAGCGTCTCGTACTCGCTGATGAGCGATTCGACACCCGTGATCTCCGACTGGAGCAAATTGATCTGCTTGTCGATGTTCTCCTTCTGCGCAAGAGCGGCGCTCTTATCGTTCTGGATGGACTTGAGTTCCTTTTCCAGCTGCGACTTTTCCGAATTCATGCCGCTGAGCTCGTCTTTGAGCTTGTCGATATCCGCCTGCGTGACGGCGGAAGCGTCCTGCACCATGGAAAGCGGCGTCAGCTCCGTCAGCGTCAGCGACGCAACGACGGCCAGCACCAGAAGGATACGCGCGATCTTTTTTCTGCTCATTGCCCGCCTCCTTTACACGCGCAGGAACTTACGGATGGCCGTCAGGCTGCCGCCCACGCCGATGAGGATACCGGCGACGGCAAAGATCGCGGCCACGGGCTGCCAGATCGACGTAAAGTCGACGATCGTGAGAAGCTGCAGCCGGTCGGACATCGCAAGGCTCTTTGCGACCGATTCATACAGCAGCCACTGCAGGGCAAAGCCCAGCACCGCGCTGAGAAGGCCGATCATAAAGCCCTCGTACACGAATGGCCAGCGGATGAATCCGTTCGTCGCGCCGACCATCTTCATAATGGCGATCTCATCGCGGCGGTCGAACGTCGTGAGCTTGATGGTGTTGGAAATGATAAAGACGGAAACGAGCAGCAGGATCGCAATCAGCGCGATACACACCACGCCCGCAACGTTTCGCAGCGTGATGAAGCCCCCCGCGATGTCCTCGTCCACGCGGACCTTGACAACGCCCTCGACATTGTCGAGCAGATCCTGCGCCGTGTCGCCCGAGATGCTCAGGTCATCGACATAAACGGCGTAGCGGTCGCGCAGGATCTCGGGGTCGAGATTCTGAAAGAGGCTGTCGCCCTCGTATTGCTCCTCGTAGGTCTTCATTGCCTCTTCCTTTGTGATGAGCTCGCAGCTCTTGACGTTGGGCCGCTTCTCGATGGCGCGGCCGACGGCCTGCACCTGCGCATCGTCGTAGGTCTCCTCTACGAAGGCAAGAATTTCATATTCGCTCTCGAGCTGCTGGAGCTGCACCTGCGCGTTGTACGCCACGAGTGAGAATGTACCCATGACCACAAGGCAGGCGACAGTGATGCCCACGGCCGCAAAGGACATGAAGCCGTGCGAGAACATGTTGCGCATGCCCTCGCCGAAAAAATAGGAAAAATCGTGTTTGCGCATAGCTTACCTCGCATTATAGCCGACGCCGTCGCCATCGCTTGTGATAACGCCCTGTTCGAGCGTGACGACGCGCTTTTTGAACTGGTTGACAAGATCCCTTTCATGCGTGACGACAACCATCGTCGTGCCGAGCTGGTTGATGCGCTCCAGCAGGCGCATGATCTCCAGCGAGCGCGCGGGGTCCAGGTTGCCCGTCGGCTCGTCGGCGATGATAGTACTGGGGTTGTTGATGAGCGCGCGCGCGATGGCCACGCGCTGCTGCTCGCCGCCGGAGAGCTCGTTGGGATAGCGGTCGGTCTTTTCCTCAAGGCCGACGAGCTCAAGCACATAGGGAATGCGCTTTTTGATCTCGCGCGGCGACGAACCTACGGCGCGCATGGCGAAGCTCAGATTCTCGTAGACCGTCTTCTTCTCGATCAGGCGGAAATCCTGGAAGATGACGCCGACGGAGCGACGCAGCAGCGGGATCTGCCGCTCGGCGATGTTCGTCAGGCTGAAGCCGTTGACGGCGATCTGGCCGGACGTCGGCACGATCTCGCCGGTGAGCAGCTTGATGATCGTCGACTTGCCGCTGCCGCTCGGGCCGACGAGAAAGACGAACTCCCCGTCCTCGATGCGAAGCGAAATGCCCTTTAAGGCCGTGGTGCCGCTCTCGTATTCCTTTACTACATCGCTCAGGCGTATCATGCTCTTCCCTCAGTTTCCGGCAGGTTCTGACTCGATCCCGCAAATTTTCAGTTTTTATTATAGCGCGAAGCGCGCGCAATGGCAACAGATAATTATGTAAACTTTCAACTTTTTTGCCGCAAATTGGCGAAAAAAACAGGGGCTGTCCGAAGACAGCCCCTGTCAGATCTTTTTCTTTACGCTTCGATGCCGCGGGAGGCAAGGTACTTTTTGACCATGAGCGCGACCTTGAAGGTAATGGCATCGTCGAACTCGCGCAGGTCGAGGCCCGTGAGCTTCTTGATCTTCTCGAGACGGTAGACGAGCGTGTTTCTGTGGACGAACAGCTTTCTCGCCGTTTCGGAGAGAATGAGGTTGTTCTCGAAGAACTTGTTGATCGTGAACAGCGTCTCTTTGTCGAGCGCGTCGATGGGGTTCTTCTTGAAGACCTCCTGCAAAAACATTTCGCACAGCGTCGTCGGCAGCTGATAAATGAGGCGGCCGATGCCGAGGTTTTCATAGCTGATGATGTACTTTTCGGTGTCGAAGACCTTGCCGACCTCGATGGCCATCTGCGCTTCCTTATAGGATTTCGCGAGGTCGCGCAGGTGCGTCGCCACCGTGCCGATGCCGACGACCACGGTGCTCTCGCCGTTCACACGCAGCGTCTCTTCGATCTGCGCGGCGGTCTTTTCAAGGTCGCTCATCTCCACATTGTCGCCCAACTGCTGCACGAGCACCACATCGTCCTCGCCCATGGAGAGGACAAAGCTCGTCTGCCGGTCGGGGAAGATGTTCTGCACGGTCTCGACGGGGACGGCGTCGGCCTTGTCGTCCGTGCGGCGGATGACGAACACGCCGCGGTTGAGCTCCGCCTCGACGTGCAGCTCCTTGGCGCGCACATAGATATCGCTTAACAGGATGTTATCGGAGAGAATGCTCTTAACGAACGACGTCTTGTCGTGCTTTTCCTCGTAATAGCTCTTGGCGGTGTTGAGCGCGACGGTCGCCATGCTGCAGACAGTCGAGCTGAGCATGTCTTCGCCGCGGGTGAAGGCCGCAAAGTCAAACTGGCCGCCCCAGCCCTCGAGCGCCTTGAAGGTCTTGCCCTCGAGCGCGGTGCAGGCGCCCTCGGCCTCGTTGATGGGCTGCACCAGATGCGGCCAGCGCTGGCCGATCTCCGGCAGGTCGGTGCAGGCGATGACCGTGCCTTCGGAGTCGATCACGCCAATGACCGTATCGGTCGTTTCCTTAAACTGTAAAACGATGTTCTGAAAAATCCTACCGGACATATTCCGTGCCTCCTTGATTTATTAGGGAGTTTGTGCATTCTGTCAACTTGACGGAACTATTATACTTTCTCCGTCTGACGATTGCAAGAACTTTTTTCTCTTTTCCACAATTTTTTTTACATTTTTTAGGCATTCCGTAAAGGGCCGGCATTCTCTCACTCTTTCCCACCCGCTTCTCCTTGGGCAAAATGCCCACTTCCCCGCAGGTTTTTGATCTCTTCCGCCGTGAGCAGGCGGTATTCGCCCTTTTGGAGCGACTCGTCGAGCGCGAGCGTTCCCATGCGCAGCCGCTTTAAGTAGAGGACCGGTTTTCCGCGCGAGGCAAGCATCCGCTTGATCTGGTGGAACTTGCCCTCGCGGATGGTGACAAGCGCCTCGCTCTGCGCACCGCTCTTCAGGATCTCAAGCTTTGCCGGAAGACATTCGAGCCCGTCGCCGAGCGTGATGCCC
>CALAAN010000250.1 GCA_937884915.1 uncultured Oscillibacter sp. | reverse complement strand
CGTTCTCTTGGGGGTCCAAGGGGGCCATTCTCTCACGTGAGAGAATGGCCCCCTTGACTCGTGCAGCGCCTGCGGCGCTGCTATTTTCCCGCGCGCAGCGCGGTCTTTACGCCTTTTCCCATGAAAAACTCACGCGCAGCCGCCCCCTGGGCCGTACTTGCACAGTAGAAATATCCTTATCGCGCACGACGCTGCCAACGCGCAGCGTGGAGAGCAGGAACCCGAGCTGCGTCATGTCGAGCAGGATCGTCTTGATGCCAAAGGTGAAAAACGGGAAGGCCACGCCGCCGCTGATGGGGATCAGCGTGAGGTCACAGCAAAGATAGGCGAGCGCCTGTGCAGTGAACGACAGCAGTACGGAATAGGAAACGAGACGGGCGAGCATGCTCTCCTGCCTGCGGCAGCGGCGGAAGGCGAGGACGAGCAGCGCAGCCAGCAGTGCAACGAGCGCGATGAGCGCCAGCCAGCCGCAGCGGTGGACGAGCAGTGTCAGCGTGTGATCCTGCAAATTGACGATACCGTAACCAAGATGCTGGGCAAGATGCTGCTCGCTGTATGGGCCTACGCCACCCTGACCGATGAGCTTTGCATTTTGCAGCAGCTCGCGCAGCACGACCGCCTGATAGCTGAGGTCATCCGCATAAGCGAGAAGATCATGCATGATCTCAAAGCGCAGCTGGTACCAGCCTGCAAAAGAGATCATATGCAGCCCTATGCAGAAGGCGAGCGGCAGGGCAGTACAGAGCAGTTCCTTTTTCTTTCCAAGACCGAACCAACCCATACAGGCGGAAAAGAGCAGTAGGGCAGCGTTGCAAAGGGAAAAGAAGATCATATCGACGATGAGTCCACTGTTTAGGCAGAACACACACTGTACCGCAAGGCAGGCAAAGACGGCGAAGATGCCCAAGCCTTTTTTGCCGCGCAGCGCGTAGAGCAGCACGGCGAATAGCAGTGGGAACAGCAGCGGTAGGCCGCGCAGGAGAATATGCGTCGAAACATAGGTATAGCGGAGCCAGAACCCGCCGACGGGCAGCAGACTGAGCGGGATCAATGCGGCATGGAACACAAGCGCGAGCGGCAGGGCGAAGCGCCCGAGCAGCGTAAAATCGAGAAAGTAGGCTGCGAGCATCGCCGCCGTGCCGAGCAGCAGCGCCACGCACTGGCGCGTGATGAACGGGGCAAAGGAGTCGTCGGCAAGGCTCACGAGCACGATGAA
>CALAAN010000249.1 GCA_937884915.1 uncultured Oscillibacter sp. | reverse complement strand
CAGCGCACGGCATGACGCTTACGGAGGACGGCGACCTGCTTTTATGCAGCGGCCAGCTGGAAGCGAGCGACTATGAGATCGCGGGCAATGTGTCCTCGCAGTACATTTCGGGCCTGCTTATGGCACTGCCGCGCTTGAACGCGGACAGCACGCTGACCGTGACCGGCAAGCTCGAATCCGCGGCCTATGTCGCGATGACGGAGGACGCGCTGCGCCTGTCGAAAATTGAATTCCCGAAAAACGGCAGCACGTACACCATCTCCGGCGGACAGAAATTCCATCTGCCGGCGTGTACAGTCGTCGAGGGCGACTGGTCGAACACGGCATTTTTCCTCTGCATGGGCGCGCTGTCGAAAGAGGGCGTGACCGTCGAGGGGCTGAACCTCCAGTCCTCGCAGGGCGACCGCGGCGTGCTGGACGTCCTGCGCGCGTTCGGCGCTGAAGTCACCGAGCACGGCGACGCCGTGACGGTCAAGCGCGGCGCGCTGCACGGCGTGACGATCGACGCCGCGCCCATCCCCGACCTCATCCCCGTGCTGAGCGTCGTCGCGTCGGTCGCGGCGGGGGAGACGAAGGTTGAAACCGCCTATCGCTTGCGGCTCAAGGAGTCCGACCGCCTCAAGAGCACGGCAGATCTCCTGCGTGCACTCGGCGGACAAGTCGAAGAGAAGGAAGACGGACTTGTAGTTACAGGCGTTCCCGCGCTGCACGGCGGCGCGGTCGAAACGCAGAACGACCACCGCCTTGCGATGTCCGCCGCCACGGCGGCCTGCGCTGCGACGGGCGAGATCACAGTCGACAACGACGGCTGCGTGGCAAAGTCCTACCCCCGCTTCTGGGAGGATTTTTGCAGCTTGAAAGGAGAGGGCTTATGAGCAGCACCTACGGCGAAAATCTGCATCTGACCATCTTCGGCCAGTCGCATTCCCCTGCCATCGGCGTGACGGTCGAGGGCATCCCCGCGGGCGAGCAGGTCAATCTGGACGAGCTTCAGCGCTTTCTGAACCGCCGCGCGCCGGGCAAAAACGCCTGGTCGACGCCGCGAAAAGAAGCCGATGCGCCGGAGATCCTCTCCGGCCTTGTGAACGGCTATACCTGCGGCGCGCCGCTCACGGCCATCATCCGCAACACGAACACGCGCTCGCAGGATTACGCGAATCTTGCCATCACGCCGCGCCCCGGCCACGCGGACTACACCGCCGAGATCAAATACGGCGGCTATCAGGACCGCGCGGGCGGCGGACACTTTTCCGGGCGGCTGACGGCCCCGCTGTGCATCGTGGGCGGCATCTGCTTACAGATCCTGGCGCGCGAGGGCATCACGGTCGTGAGCCGCATCGCCTCCATCGCGGGCATTTCTGACGAAGGTGAGCTGACAGACTCGCTTGCTGGCAAGGAGTTCCCCGTCGTCAGCGATGCGCGCGGCGAGGAGATGCGCAAAGCCATCGCACAGGCGCGCGAGGCGGGCGATAGCGTCGGCGGCGTCATTGAATGCGCGGTTTTCGGCGCGCCCGCGGGCCTTGGAGACCCGATGTTCGGCGGCATG
>CALAAN010000248.1 GCA_937884915.1 uncultured Oscillibacter sp. | reverse complement strand
GCCGTATGGAGGACATCAAAGCGTACCGGCCGGAGACGAACAGCATCAGCTCCGGACAGGTTTTGCAGTGTCCATACCCATACGATGAGGCACGTCTCGTCGTGCGCGAGATGGCAGAGGCTGTCGCAATGGACTTGCTCGAAAAGCGTCTCGTGACCGACCAGCTTATGCTGACAGTCGGCTACGACATCGAAAATACCGCGGGCGGCAATTTCCGCGGCGAGATCGTGACAGACCGCTATGGCAGGAAAATTCCCAAGCACGCGCACGGCACAACGAATTTACCGCGCAAGACGTCCTCTGCGCGCAGCATTATGGATGCCGTTCTCGGTATCTACGACGAAAAGGTCAACCCCAAGCTGTCCGTCCGCAGGATCACTATCACGGCGAATAAAATCGTGAGTGAGGACGATGTCCCGCAGGAAGCCGAAGCGTCGGTGCAGTTCAACCTGTTCGACGATATCGCGGCGCAGGAACAGCAGCGCAAGGACGAAGAAAGCAGATTGGAGCGCGAGCGCAAGATTCAGGAAGCGATGCTGGATATCAAGCGGAAGTTCGGCAAGAACGCCATTTTGAATGGCGAGAGCTACCTGGACGGCGCGACCGCCAGAGCGCGCAACGGGCAGATCGGAGGGCACAAGGCATGAGCGGCAAATACGACGATATCATCAACCTCCCGCATCCGACCTCACAGAACCATCCGCGCATGTCGCTACACGACCGCGCGGCGCAGTTTTCACCCTTCGCCGCACTCACTGGGTATCACGCCGCCATCAAGGAAACGGGACGGCTGACGGATCAGCGCATCGAGCTTGACGAGAGCGAGATCGCGCGCGTCGACGCAGAATTGCAACGCCTTCAAGAGCTGCTTCCGGACAGGCCAACGGTGTCCATCACCTACTTCGTGCCGGACGAGAAAAAGGCCGGCGGCAGCTACCGGACCGTCTCCGGCGAGGTCAAGCGAATCGATGTGGTCGCTGGAGTGATCCAGATGACGGACCGGAGAGAGATACCGATCAAGGATGTTTTTAGCGTTGAGATCGTGGTATAAAAAAATGAACATCGCATCACCGAAGCGGAAGAATCGGTAGTAATCTTCAAACTAAGAAGGCGCAGCAACGGGCAGAAAGTTCTGCCCGTTGCTACGCCTTCTTCTCTCTTATTTCATAACTTTGCTATGAGCAAAGCTAAAATCTATTCGCAGGCTACATTGAAAAAAGCGGGGCGCAGGCACAAAGCCCGCGCCCCTAAAGGAGTAGATATCGGCTATTTTATGTCAGCTACCAAGCGTCAGTTCATTGACCGCCTCGATCAGATCAACAGTCTGGCTTCTGGACACAAGAGCAACGGCTTTCCCATCGACCGTCGCGATGCAGTTCGTACCGTCAAGACGGTAGAGCGTCAGCGTGAAGGTCGGGAAGTCCTCGTTGTCGAGATGCACCGTCAGAGAGATCTCCTCCTGTCCGGCGGGCGTTTCTTCGGTAAAGTCAGAGGCCGTGATGGCGACCAGCGCGTTCTGAAGGTCGGCGATCTCGAACGTCTCGTCCTGATACGTCCAGCTGTCCTCGTCATCCTCATCTTCCGCGGGAACGCGGGTAAAGGTGTAGCTCTCGCCGCTCAGGCTCACGTCGATCGAGGTCGCGGTATCAAAATCCGCCGTGAAGAGCCGCTGATGGCGCAGCGTATCGTAGGATACCGCCGTCAGCGCGTCGTACTCATCCTGCGTGATCGGATAGACGATGCGCGACTGCCCCACACGCACATAGCAGCTGACCTCGGGAAGCTCCTCCTCATCGTTTTCAACAGCTTCCTCATAGGCGGCAAGCTCCTCGGGATCGCGGGAAATGCGAAGCAGCAGCGTTCCGCTGTCCTCTGTGTTTCCGTCGTCATCCGTCGTGCTGTACGCCAGTTTGATCGTCAGCTCAGGATCATTCAGGCCGTAGGACGCAAGCGCCTCATCGTCGGCGTGGTAGCTGACGCTGCCGCTCAGGCTCAGCGACTGAATTGCGTTCAGGAGTGCGTTTACGTTGTCCGTGTCGAGCGGCTTGCCGTCAGTGAAGTAGATATCGTCTGCGCAGATGCTCGTTTCTTCCTCGTCGCGGACGATCGTGTAATTTTCCAGACCTGTGAATTCGATCTGATCCACCGTGTCAAATTCAGGAATCGTGTCGTCAAGGATCAGGTCGCTCAGCACCGCGTCGAATTCATCCAGCGGATCGTGCGCTGCCAGATAGACCTTACCGTCACCGATGGAAAGGTAGCGCTGCTCGTCCATTTTGCTGAAGTCGCCAAGCTCAACGGTATAGCTTTCCTCGCC
>CALAAN010000247.1 GCA_937884915.1 uncultured Oscillibacter sp. | reverse complement strand
CATCGGTCAGCGTACTTGTCGGCGCAATACGTCCGAGACGCGCCTGGTTCTGCTCAAGGTTTGGGACGAGCTCTATAAACTGAATCCCCGTCTCTTCGCCCGCGCGACGACCGGCCCCTTCTGCATGAGAGGCGCATGCAAGGAAGGTAAAATGGGCTGCAAGAATCCCATGCCGTACTTAACTCCGAGCGAGCTGCTGCGGCTTGATTATCCCTTACTCTTTAAGGAAGAAGGTGCGGCCGATGCAGGTTAAACTCATCGATCATGGCGTGCCCGCGGATATGCTGCCGAAGAGAGCCTACGCAAACGACGTCGGTGCAGACGTGTATGCGCTCAGAGACCAAATCGTCGAGATCGGTTGCTCTGCTGTGATCGGTCTCGGCTTTGGCCTTGAGCTTCCTGCCGGCTTTGGCGCGTTCATCTTCCCCAGGTCGAGCCAGACCGCGAAGGGCGTCGACTGCAAGCTCCCTCCGCTTGACCCTGGTTATACCGGAGAAATGCACGCGGTCATTCACAATGGCGGTCACGAGGCGTATCACATTTACCGCGGCGACCGTATCGGCCAGTTAGTCGTGCTGCCGGTTGCGACTCCCGACTTCGTTCTTGACGCGGGAAAGGCTCGCGGCGACGGTGCCTTCGGTTCAACTGGCAAATAGAATCTTGCCCTCCCTCCTGAGGCTTTTGCCTCGGGGGGGGGGGAGCTGAAACGGAGGTGGCTCATTTGGAACGAGTCAGCAAAGACGAATACTATTTGAACATTGCCGCGGCCGTTGCTGCGCGATCAACCTGCTTGCGAAAACACTATGGCGCGGTGGTCGTGAAAAACGATGAAGTCATCGCAACCGGCTATAATGGCTCTCCTCGTGGCGAGGCGAATTGCTGCGATACCGGCGTTTGCTACTGCCGATCGCACGAGCTGCCGCTTGACGAGACCGCCGCCGCACATGGCTCGCAATACGGCTCTTGCGTAGCCGTTCACGCGGAGCAAAATGCGATCATCAGCGCGTCAAGGCAAGAGCTCCAAGGCTCTACGCTCTACCTGGTCGGCTATGACCCCAGAACAAAGAAATGGATTGAGGCTAAGCCCTGCAATATGTGCGACAGAATGATTCGCAATGCAGGCATTATGAGAGTTGTGCGAAGGGAGATCGACGAATGAATCAAATCCGCTATGATGGCCCGGTCACGATTGCCGTCGGTGAATCCAGGCGCTCGACTCAGTGGAAAAACAAAGAGGTCCTATGGTCTCAGCTCGTGGAACGCCTGAGTATTCCGACGAAAACACCTGAGACCGTTGACGAGTATAGAGGCTTTGCAAAAAGCAAGCGCGACGAGATCAAGGACGTTGGCGGCTTTGTCGGCGGTTCTCTTAAAGGCGGCCGCCGTAAAGCTGAGGCGATCATGCAGCGCCGGCTCCTGACTTTAGACCTCGACGACGTGCCAAGGAACGCAGACCCATGGGACACGGTCGTTTTGGTCTTAGGCTGCGCAGCCGTTCTTTATAGCACGCATAGCCATCGGCCAGAGGCCCCGCGCCTTCGTCTGGTTATGCCGCTCTCTCGTCCTGTCTCTCCTGAGGAATATTCTGCGATCGCCCGAAAGGTCGCGCAGGACATCGGTATTGACATGTGCGACGATACTACCTATGAGCCGCATCGACTTATGTACTGGCCCTCTGCCTCGATCAATGCTGAGTATCGGTATGAGGTTGAGGATGGACCGTGGCTGAACGCAGACGAGCAGCTTGCTCGATATGTTGACTGGCACGACCCATCTGAGTGGCCGATCTCTTCGCGTCGAGCTGAGGCTCTACATAGGCTTGCGTCTCACCAGGAAAGTCCGCTCGAGAAAAACGGTATTGTCGGCGCGTTTTGCCGTGTCTATGACATTCACGACGCGATCGAGCATTTTCTTCCTGATACCTATGAGAAGTATGACGACAACCGTTATACCTACAAAGGCGGCTCAACCTCTGGCGGTTTAGTCCTCTACGACAACGGCGTTTTCGCCTACTCCCACCACGGCACGGACCCTGCAAGCGGAAAGCTCTGTAACGCCTTTGACCTCGTCCGTATTCACCTCTATGGCAATTTGGACGATGATACAAGCCCTGGCACGCCGTCTCACAAAATGCCCTCGTTTATGAAACTGCAAGACGAGGCAATGCAGATTCCTGAGGTTCGTGAAGAGCTTGCTAAGGCCAACTTCGAGCGCCTCAAGGACCGCTTTGACGACCCTGACGAAGACTATGACTGGGTAGGACAGCTCACATGCAACAAAAACGGGAAGTTCGATAACACGATCAACAACGTGCAGCTCATTATGGAGCACGATGCAGGTCTTCGCGGTAAATACTTTTACGATACCTTCAAGGAACGAATGACGGTTTGCGGAGATCTTCCGTGGTGCAAGCTCGCTGATCGAATGACAACGACCTGGACCGATACCGACGACGCAGGCCTTCGCAATTTCCTTGAGATCAAGTATGAAATCGTAAACACTATGAAGATCGGCGACGCCGTGCTTCTCGCGATGCAGAGCTGTATGCGGCACCCCGTTCGCGAGTACCTCTTGGGTCTCAAATGGGATGGAGTCGCTCGCGCGGACACGATCTTCATTGATTATCTCGGCGCCGAAGATACCGAATATACAAGAACCGTCACCCGCAAAGCCTTGATCGGCGCAGTTGCGAGAATCATGCAGCCTGGGTGTAAGCACGATCATATTCTTGTCCTGGTTGGTCCGCAGGGCTGCCGCAAGTCTACGACCCTCGCCAAGCTCGGTAAGTCCTGGTTTTCTGATTCCTTCTATACCGTTCAAGGCAAAGAGGCCTATGAGCAGATTCAAGGCTTTTGGCTTATTGAAATGGGAGAAATGGCCGCGACCCGAAAAGCCGAGCTCGAGTCGATCAAGCAGTTTGTCTCTAAGCAGTCAGACAGCTATCGCGCAGCTTACGCCAAGCGCACACAGGAGCACCCGCGGCAATGCGCCTTTTTCGGTACGACCAACGACGACGAGTTCCTGCGAGACGCAACAGGCGGCCGCCGATTTTGGCCGGTTACTGTCACAGACAAGGGGCGAGAAACAGGTGACTACTTTACCGCTGAGATCGTTGACCAGGTATGGGCCGAGATCGTCATGCGGTATTCCGCTGGAGAAAACTGGTATCTTGACAACGCGAAGATCGAGGCTGTCGCGCGGCAGATTCAGGACGCGCATACTGAGATGAACGGCAAGCAAGGCTTGCTTGAGCAGTTTGTCGAGCGTCTTCTTCCAAAGGACTGGGCCACAAGAAATCTGAGTCAGCGGC
>CALAAN010000246.1 GCA_937884915.1 uncultured Oscillibacter sp. | reverse complement strand
CAAAAGCGCTTCGGCATCATCCCCGGCGTGACGGACAAGGGCTATATCACGAACTCCTACCACGTCCATGTGACGGAAAAGATCGACGCGTTCACCAAGCTCAAGTTTGAGGCGCAGTTCCAGCACCTCTCCCCCGGCGGCGCGATCAGTTATGTCGAAGTGCCCAACATGCAGCAGAACCTTGAGGCTGTTTTGCAGGTGATGAAGTTCATCTATGACAACATCATCTACGCCGAGCTCAACACGAAGTCCGACTACTGCCAGGTCTGCGGTTGGGACGGCGAGATCGACATCGTCGAAGAGGGCGGCAAGCTCATCTGGCGCTGCCCGAAGTGCGGCAACACCGATCAGGACAAGATGAACGTCGCCCGCCGCACCTGCGGCTACATCGGCACCCAGTTCTGGAACCAGGGCCGCACGCAGGAGATCAAAGAGCGCGTGCTGCATCTGTAAGGTTGCGCCATAAAATTGCAGTTTGGGTGGGAGCGCACCGCGCTCCCACCTTTTTCTGATAAGGAGGTCATTTTCCATGCACTATGGTGAGATCAAAAACTGCGACATCGCCAACGGCCTTGGCGTGCGCGTGACGCTGTTCGTCTCCGGCTGCACGAACCACTGCGAAAACTGCTTCCAGCCGCAGACGTGGGACTTCTGCTACGGCAAGCCCTTCACGAGTGAGACGGAGGATGAGCTTTTGCGCCTGCTCTCCCCCGACTATATCAACGGCCTGACGCTGCTCGGCGGCGAGCCGTTCGAGCCTGCAAATCAGCGTGCTCTGCTGCCGTTTCTCCGCCGCGTGAAGCGCGATCTGCCGCAAAAGACGATCTGGTCGTTTTCGGGCTTTACGTGGGAGGAGCTGCACGACCCCGCCGCATATCCGCGCTGCGAGGCGACGGACGAGCTTTTATCCCTGCTCGATGTGCTCGTCGACGGGCGGTATGTGGATGCGCTGCACGATATCTCGCTGCGCTTTCGCGGCTCGTCGAACCAGCGCATCATCGACGTTCCGAAAACGCTGCAAAGCGGCGTGCTGACGCTCTGGGACGAGCGCGTGAATATCTGAAAAAAACGAGTCAAAACGGCATTTTCCATTGTTCGTCATTTTTTAACATTTCCCCACTTGCAATTCAAAAAGCGCTGTGTTATATTGTGCTGGAAATTGAAAAACATCTCATTTTTACAAAAATCGACAGGAGGTCTTTACACAATGAAACATCTCGGTTTATTTGCAGCAGGCGTGCTGTTCGGCACCGCCGGTCTCAAGATTCTTTCCAGCAAGGATGCCAAGAAGGTCTACTCTCACACCACCGCCGCAGTGCTGCGCGCCAAGGACTGCGTGATGCAGACTGTCACGAACGTCCGCGAGGACGCCGAGGACGTCTACGCCGACGCCAAGGACATCAACGAGCGCCGCGCAGCGCAAGAGGACGCCGAAGTCATCGAGGACGCGTCCGAGGAAAAAGCGGACGAGGAATAAATCGCAGGAGAGCCGCGAGCGCGGCTCTCTTTCACTTTCGGAGGAGCTGATACACTATGAAATGCAAAATCCTGCATGAATCCGCCGGTCGCATGCGCGTGCATCTTGCTTGCCGCCGCATGTCGCTCCATCAGGCGGACGTTCTGGAATATTACCTGCGCAATGTGGACGGCGTGAGCGAGGTCTCGGTCTTCGACCGCACGCAGGACGCCGTGATCGTTTACCGCACGGATCGCGCCGCGCTCGTGCGCGCGCTCTCGGCGTTCTCATTTGAGAAGGTCGAGACGATGGACCTCGTTCCCGACCACACAACGCGCGAACTCAACCGTGAATTTGAAGACAAGCTCTCATGGACGGTCATCCGCCGCGTGATCTCGAAGCTCTTCTTCCCGCTTCCCGTCACCACGGCGCTCGCCATTTACCATTCGATCAAGTACATCCGCGAGGGTCTCTCCGCGCTGCTGCACGGCAAGCTCTCCGTCGCCGTGCTCGACGCCACCGCCGTCACCGTGTCGATGGTGCGCGGCGACTTCTTGACGGCAGGCTCCGTGATGTTCATGCTCCGCCTCGGCGAAATTCTTGAGGACTGGACGCACAAGAAGTCCGTCGCGGACTTAGCCGGCGCGATGTCGCTCAACGTCGACCACGTCTGGCTCAAGACGGGCGAAACGGAAACACTCGTTCCCATCGGCGATGTGCAGGCGGGCGACTGCGTGGTCGTGCGCACCGGCAGCCTCATTCCGCTCGACGGCAAGATCGTCTCCGGCGAGGCAATGGTCAATCAGGCGTCTATGACGGGCGAGTCCATGCCCGTTCCCAAGCGGGAGGGCAGCTATGTCTACGCAGGCACGGTCGCTGAAGAGGGCGAGTGCGTCGTGCGCGTGGAAAAGGCGCTCGGCGGCGGCCGGTATGACCGCATCGTGCGCATGATCGAAGAGTCGGAAAAGCTCAAGTCCACGGCCGAGGACAAGGCCTCTCGCCTTGCCGACAGGCTCGTGCCCTACACGCTCGGCGGCACGATCCTGACCTATCTCATCACGCGCAATGTCACAAAGATGCTCGCCGTGCTGATGGTCGACTTCTCCTGCGCGCTCAAGCTCTCCATGCCCATCGCGGTCCTCTCTGCCATGCGCGAGAGCAGCGGCCATCACATCTCCGTCAAGGGCGGGCGTTTCCTTGAAGCCGTCGCTCAGGCGAACACCATCGTTTTCGACAAGACCGGCACGCTCACCTACGCCACGCCCAAGGTCGCGCAAATCGTCACCTTCGGCGGCAACGAGGAGAGCGAGATGCTTCGCCTTGCCGCGTGCCTGGAAGAGCACTATCCCCACTCCATTGCCAACGCCGTCGTGGCCGAGGCCAGGGACCGCGGCCTGACGCACGAGGAGTATCACTCTCAGGTGCAGTACGTCGTGGCGCACGGCATTTCGAGCATGGTAGACGACAAGAAGGTCCTCATCGGCAGCGCGCACTTCGTCTTCGAGGACGAGGGCTGCCGCGTGCCGGAGGGCGAGGAGGAGAAGTTTGACTCGCTTCCGCCCGAGTATTCGCACCTGTACCTCTGCATCGCGGGCGAGCTCGCCGCGGTCATCTGCATCCACGACCCGCTGCGCAAGGAGGCAAAGGCCGCCGTGCGCGCGCTGCACGAGCTCGGTATCGACAAGGTCGTGATGATGACCGGCGACAGCCGCAAGACTGCCGAGGCCGTCGCCGCCGAGGTCGGCGTCGACGCCGTCTACGCCGAAGTGCTTCCCGAGGACAAGGCTGCGTTTGTCCGCAATGAAAAGGCCGCGGGCCGCAAGGTCATCATGATCGGCGACGGCGTGAACGATTCTCCCGCCCTGTCCGAGGCCGACGCGGGCATCGCCATTTCGACCGGCGCCGCCATCGCGCGCGAGATCGCGGACATCACCATCTCGTCCGAGGATCTGTTCGCGCTCGTCACGCTGCGCTCCCTCAGTCAGGCGCTCATGGCCCGCATCCACCGCAACTACCGCTTTATCGTGAGCTTCAACTTCTCGCTCATCGTGCTCGGTGTGCTCGGCATCCTGCCGCCGACGACCTCGGCGCTGCTGCACAACATGTCCACGCTTGCCATCGGCCTCAAGAGTATGACGAATCTGCTGCCCGAGGGCGAGCAGAACAGCGCCCACTGATTTTTCCCGATAAAAAAGCTCCGTGCCAGTGGCACGGAGCTTTTTTACTATGCAGATTTGATTTTACGCAAGGCCGTAGGCCCTGATGGCGTCGTCGACGATCTTCTCCGCGTCCGCGCCCTCGATGTCGAGGTTTTCGGCCTTCAGGAGC
>CALAAN010000245.1 GCA_937884915.1 uncultured Oscillibacter sp. | reverse complement strand
AAGGGGAGGGAAAAGAGGAGGCCGCAGGGCACATTTGCATGTGCCCTGCGGCCGGTAAATGTCTTCTGGAATGCTTAGCAGAGCAGACCAGAGAGAACATTGGCAAGATTGTGGGAGGCGAAGACTGTGCCGATGACGAGTGCGACGGTGGACATGATCTTGATGAAGATGTCGAGGCAGGGGCCGACGGTGTCCTTGAGCGGGTCGCCCACGGTGTCGCCGACGACGGCGGCGTCGTGCTCGGGGCTGCCCTTGCCGGCGCCTTCGACCGCGCCCGCTTCGATGGACTTCTTGCTGTTGTCCCAGGCGCCGCCGGCGTTGCCGGTGAAGATGGCGATCATGATGGCGCAGACCGTGGAGCCGATGATCACGCCGCCGACGAACTCAGGCCCGAAGATGAAGCCGCAGGCCACGGGGACGACGACCGCGAGCAGCGACGGGACCTTCATCTCGCCGATCGCGCCCTTGGAGGAAATCTCAATGCAGGTCTTGTAGTCGGGCAGGACCTTGCCTTCGAGAAGACCCGGGATCTCGCGGAACTGGCGGCGGACCTCTTCGACCATCTTGCGCGCAGCCTTGGCCACGGCCTCGATGAGCATGCCGGAGAACAGGAACGGCAGCGCGCCGCCGAAGATCGCGCCCGCAAGCGTCATGGGATCGACGATGTTGAGCACCAGCGGGGTGGAGAAGTCATTGTAGGAGTAGAGGTAGGAGATCATCAGCGCGAGCGCGGCCAGCGCGCCGGAGCCGATGGCAAAGCCCTTGCCGATGGCGGCGGTCGTGTTGCCGACGGAGTCGAGCGTGTCGGTGATCTCGCGCACCTCGGGGTCGAGGGCAGACATCTCGGCGATGCCGCCGGCGTTGTCGGAGATGGGGCCGTAGGTGTCGACCGAGACCGTGGCGGAGACGAAGGACAGCATGCCCATGGCCGCCATGGCAACGCCGTACATGCCGGAGATGGAGTAGGAGCAGATGATGCCCGCGCCGAGCACGATGCAGGGCGCCATGCAGGACTTCATGCCAAGCGCTAAGCCCTGCGTGATGGTCAGCGCCGCGCCCTCCTTCGAGGCCTGGGCAAGCAGCTGCGTGGGCTTGTAGGCGTCAGAGGTGTAATATTCGGCGAACGCGCCGATGATGATACCGGCGGCGATGCCGATGGCCGCCGCGATCCACGGGGAGAAGAAGCCGACCTTGAAGCCGAGGCACGCGGTGAGAAGACTCTTGTCATAGCCATGGAAGCAGACATAGGCGACGGCAATGCCGAGCAGCATCGTCAGCGCGGCGGAAACGTAGGTCGCGCCGTTTAAGTCGCGGTGCGGGTCGTTCGATGGCTTGCCCTTGAAAACGAGCGTCGCAATGCCGATGCAGCAGGCGATCAGGCCGATGGAGACGAACAGCAGTGGGAAGCGGATCAGGCTCTGCAGCAGATCCTCCGTCATGTCCGTGCCCTCGGCAAGGGACTTGGCGAACATGTGATAGGAGAGGATGACGCCGGATGCGATCGCGCCGACAAAGCTCTCCAGAAGGTCGGAGCCGAGACCCGCCACGTCGCCGACGTTGTCGCCGACGTTGTCGGCGATGGTCGCGGGGTTGCGCGGGTCATCCTCGGGGATATGCGCCTCGGTCTTGCCGACGAGGTCAGCGCCCATGTCAGCGGCCTTGGTGTAGATGCCGCCGCCCACGCGGTTGAACATCGCCACGAGCGAGCAGCCCAGCGCGTAGCCTGAGAGCGTCATCGGGAAGGGGACGAACGTGAGCCCCAGCAGGTTCGTATAGCTGCCGGAGACCTCTTCGAGCTGCCCGAGGGCCAGGCCGAAGATGATGTACACGAGAAACAGACCAAACAGCGCGCAGCCGCCGACGCACAGGCCCATCACGGAGCCGCCGCGGAACGCGACTTTGACCGTGTCGCCGATGCTGCGGCTCTCGCGGGCGCGGTTCGATACGCGGACGTTGGCATACGTTGCGATCTTCATGCCGATGAAGCCCGCGCTTGCGGACATCGCCGCGCCGATGAGCAGCGCCACGGCGGCGTGCCAGGTGGTGATGATCGCCATCAGAACGGCGATGCACGCCACCACGATGGCGAGGATACGGTACTCATAATTGATGAAGGCATTCGCGCCCACGCGGATCGCCGCGGCGATCTCGCTCATGCGCTCGGTGCCCTCCGGCATTTTCTTCACCGCGGCGAAGTTGAACGCGGCGAATGCCAGTGCCAGAGCAGCGGCAAAAAACACGACCACAACAAACAACATATCCATTTTCTCCCTTTATTGATGTCTCTTTCAAGTTGACGTTTTATTCAAAAACATAATAGTCAACTTGATTGAAATTGGATATTTCGTATTGTATACTGGAAGCTGCTAAGAGTAAAACGCGACTTTATAACGATGACTGTGAAATTTTGTCACAGGAGGGCGGATATGAATATTGATAAATACAGAATGCTGCTGGAAGCGGCCGACACCGGCAGCCTTTCCAAGGCTGCGGAGAAGTTCGGCTACACGCCCTCCGGCATGGTGCACATCGTCAATTCGCTCGAGCAGGAGTTTTCGTTCCCTATTTTGCAGCGCAGCAACAAGGGCGTTTCGCTCACGGCGGACGGCGAGCGCATCGTGCCCATCCTGCGCGAGATCGTCAAGTGGGACGAGCAGCTGCGGCAGGTCTCGTCCGCCATCTGCGGCAAGATCGTCGGCGACATCATGGTCGGCAGCTATTTCAGCATCGCGACAAATTGGCTGCCGGAGGTCATCCGCCGCTTTCACGAGGACTACCCGAACGTGCGCATCTCCGTCATTGAGGGCACGCACCAGAAGCTCGACCAGCTGCTGCACGAGCAGCGCGCGGACTTCTGCCTCTTCAGCTATCCGCCCGAGGAGGGGTGCAGCTGGATCTCGCTCAAGCGCGATCCGATGGTGGCGATACTGCCGCAGGACCATCCGCTGGCGGAAAGCACCGCCTTTCCCATCAGTGAATTCGACCGCGAGGAGATCATCATGCCCGCCGAAGGCTACGACTACGACAGCATGAAGGTGCTCTCGCGCTACAACATCACGCCCAAGGTGAGCTACTCGACCGGCGAGGACCACGCTGCCATCGCGATGATCGAGGCGGGGCTCGGCATCGGACTGTTCAACCGCCTGACGACCGAGCGCAGCGGCAGCGGCGTCGTGCGTCTGCCGCTCGACCCGCCGGAATACGCGGAGCTCGGCATCGCCTACCCGTCGGCAAAAAAGCTCTCCCCCGCGGCAAAGCAGTTCGTCAAGTATCTGCGCGAGTATATCGCAGGATGATAGCGATGCCGGTTTTCCCTTGACAGCAGGGGAAAACCGGCATACGATATGGGCAGCCCGCAAATGGGCGGCAAATGATTTTATCATGAAGGAGAATTTTTTGAGGACTAACTTCAAGTCACTGGAACGTGTGCGCTGACCGGGAGGGCCGGCAAATTTACGACACACGCCGTTCCTCCCGAGAGCCATGCTTTTCAGGAGGACAACATGAACCGCGAAAACAAACGCAAAACCTTTGAAAAAGGGTACTACAAGACCCACGCCTGCCGCGATACCTTCACCTGTAAGGTGTGTTCGCGGCTCTGCACGCCGGAAAACGCCGGCAGCGATCACCGCAACCACTGCCCGAACTGCCTGTCGAGCCTGCACGTGGACATCGAGCCCGGCGACCGCGCAAGCGACTGTGGAGGCATCATGGAGCCTGTGGCCGTCTGGGTGCGAAAAGGCGGCGAGTGGGCGATCATCCACCGCTGCAAACGCTGCGGAGCGCTCAGCTCCAACCGCGTGGCGGCGGACGACAACCCAATGAAACTCATGAGCATCGCCATGCGGCCGCTCAGCGCGCCGCCGTTCCCCCTCGAGCGAATCGAGGAGATGACCGCCCTCATGGGCGGCGAGGGGAGGCTCCGGTAAAAGGAAAACAGCAGAAAATTACGCAGCAAAAAATGCGGCTTGCCAAGCAAGCCGCATTTTTTGGCACCCCCGACCAGACTCTAACTGGTGGCCTACCGCTTAGGAGCCATCTATTTCGTTTCATGCCGTGTAGTGCACTATGCTTCAAAATGCCCGCAAACCCGTATGAATACAGGACTTTTTAAGGAACAGCCTGTTGTGTGGTAGTGGGAAGTGCTGGCTAATATTGGCTCATTTTTCACTCAAATCGAACCGCTTATTAGCCAGCTATTAGCCAGATTCTTAGCTGCAAATCAGCAGCTTTCAGATGCTTTGGAAACATCATATCCTAAAATTTGACATTACTCAAGAGGAAGTCAGTGCACGCTGGCTTCCTCTTGGTTTGCATAGATTTAGATTATTGCTGCCTAATTGAGACCTGCCGATTTATTTGCTTCATCGTTCCAAATAAAGGGGCACTCGTAACCACAGCGACTGCATCCGACAGCAGTAGGACTTCCCATACAGTTATGGATGCAATCATGATGGGAGGAAGTCTGACTGAAAAATCTGCTATCGTTTATAATTTTTACGACTGTCTTGGCTACATCAACTGCTTCCAAGAACGATTCTGTCGAAGGAATACCTCCAGTATGTTCTTCACGAGTAACCGCATTGATAATATCTGCTCCGCGTAGTGCGGCCATATAACTTGCACCAACGGCATTAGTAATATGATCATAACCTTGAGTCCTGTCAGATACAATAGGACCAAGTGGCATGAAAGGAATGTAGGCGTTAGAGCGTATATGTGAAATATATTCTGGAATTCGGAAATATGGAATATGACCGATTCCTTCCATAATTGTAGATATACCCTGTGCTTGTAACCATTTGCACAGTTTTAGCTGCAAGTTTATTTCTCGTATATTTACATCATCTAAAGCGTCTTGCTGAGTGGATGGACGAAATGTTGTCCCAACACTAATGACAACTCCATGCTTTTTGCAGATAGACAGAATATCATGTATGTTTTCCAGTAAAATGTTTTCTTTACGATGATTTAATTTCATATCCCATAATAGTAAACTACCTCCCCGGCTGATAATAGGGACTGTCCGAGATAAAGCTTGTGTTGCGATATCTAAATCAGCGGTAAGATGAAGCGTTAAGAATGATATTCCGTTCTCGGCCTGTTCTTGGATACGATCTAATAGTTCGCTTTTTTCAATGCCTTTTTTGCGGCTAAAACAAGAATAGTACGGAATAGTGCCAACTGGGCAGCCTAAAATTTCTTCTATTTGAAGATATAAAGGATTTTTAATGTTTATTATACTGAGATCCATCATCATATCAGGACAGGAATTGGACTTTTTGAGCATGAGGAGTTTTTCAACTTCGCCATTGTATGCAGTAGGGCTATTTAACCCAATGGATGCATTATAACGAAGGCCAAGCCCTTCGCCAACTAAGACGGTCTTGTACCTCCCGCGAAAAGCAACGATTCGATTCGCGGAAAGTTGCTTATGTAAGTTTTCCTCGGTCAATATTCTTTTTTCGTTGTCATTGAGGTAAAGATAGTGATTCATTATTTATGGAATCTCCAACATTTTATTTACTTTGTTATAATATTGTTTTCCAATTATATAGGTTTTAAAATCATTAAAGGAACAATGCGTCATACTCT
>CALAAN010000244.1 GCA_937884915.1 uncultured Oscillibacter sp. | reverse complement strand
TTAGCCTTTTTTATTCCACGGGCATAGCCCGTGGTTGCCTGTCTTCAACAAAACAGGAAGCACATCTTCCGCATTTTCGTGCGAAAGATGTGCTTCCTGCTTATGTCTGATGAAAATCAGGTTTTGAAACCTTTGAAGGGTAAAACCGCAGGTTTCCCCTCTTACTTCAAGCTCTCTGCGACCGCGACGGCCACGGCGACGGTGGCACCGACCATGGGGTTGTTGCCCATGCCGAGGAAGCCCATCATCTCAACGTGCGCGGGCACGGAGGAGGAGCCGGCGAACTGGGCGTCGGAATGCATGCGGCCCATGGTATCGGTCATGCCGTAGGAGGCGGGGCCGGCGGCCATGTTGTCCGGGTGCAGGGTACGGCCCGTGCCGCCGCCGGAAGCGACGGAGAAGTACTTCTTACCCTGCTCGATGCACTCTTTCTTGTAGGTGCCGGCGACGGGGTGCTGGAAGCGGGTCGGGTTGGTGGAGTTACCGGTGATGGAGACATCCACACCCTCGGAATGCATGATAGCCACGCCCTCGCGGACGTCGTCAGCGCCGTAGCAGCGCACGTCAGCGCGCTCGGTCTCGCTGTAGCGGATCTCGCGCACGATGTTCAGCTTGCCAGTGAAGTAATCGAACTGGGTCTGAACATAGGTAAAGCCGTTGATGCGGGAGATGATCTGAGCGGCGTCCTTGCCGAGGCCGTTCAGAATGACGCGCAGGGGCTCCTTGCGGGCCTTGTTGGCGTTGCGGACGATGCCGATCGCGCCCTCAGCGGCGGCGAAGGACTCGTGACCGGCGAGGAAGGCGAAGCACTTCGACTCGTCGGACAGCAGCATCGCGCCGAGGTTGCCGTGGCCAAGGCCGACCTTGCGGTCCTCGGCGACGGAGCCGTCGATGCAGAAGGACTGCAGGCCCACGCCGATCATCTTGGCGGCTTCGGCGGCGGACTTCACGCCGGACTTGAGCGCGATGGCCGCGCCGACGGTGTACGCCCAGCAGGCGTTTTCAAAGCAGATGGGCTGGATGCCCTTGACGATCTCATACGGGTCAAAGCCCTTGGCCTTGCAGATCTCGCGGCACTCTTCGACGGAAGAGATGCCGTACTGAGCGAGGACGCCGTTGATCTTGTCGATTCTTCTCTCGTAGTTTTCAAATAAAGCCATTGTTTCGTCCTCCCTTCCTTATTCCTGACGTGGGTCGATGTACTTGGCAGCGTTGTCCCACTGACCATAATGACCTTTGGCCTTTTCCAGCGCTTCGTTGGCGTCGATGCCCTTCTTAATGAAGTCCATCATCTTGCCGAGGTTGATAAACTCGTAGCCGACGATTTCGTTCTCCTTGTTGAGCGCGACGCGGGAGCAATAGCCCTCGGCCATTTCGAGGTAACGGGGGCCCTTCTCGGCGGTGGCAAACATTGTGCCGACCTGAGAGCGCAGGCCCTTGCCGAGGTCTTCGAGGGACGCGCCGACGGCGAGGCCGTCCTCAGAGAAAGCGGACTGGGTGCGGCCGTAGACGATCTGCAGGAACAGCTCGCGCATGGCGGTGTTGATGGCGTCGCAGACAAGGTCGGTGTTCAGCGCTTCGAGAATGGTCTTGCCGATCAGAATCTCGGAAGCCATGGCGGCGGAATGGGTCATGCCCGAGCAGCCGACGGTCTCAATCAGAGCCTCCTGAATGACGCCCTCCTTGACGTTGAGCGTCAGCTTGCAGGCGCCCTGCTGGGGCGCGCACCAGCCCACGCCGTGGGTAAAGCCGGAAATATCGGCGATCTGCTTGGCCTGGACCCACTTGCCCTCTTCGGGGATCGGGGCCGGACCGTGATATGCGCCCTTCGCAACGGGGCACATATGCTGCACTTCGGTCGTGTAAATCATAACGATCTTCCTTTCTTATCCTCTGTCTCCGTGAAAACACGGAACGTATCCATACGTGTTTTTATCATAGCAAACGCGGCTTGCTTTTGCAAGGTGAAAAAACGGAAATACGGGCAAAATCCGCATTCCTTTCCCTGATTTTCCGCATTGCCGCACTTTTTCGTTACAGCAGGTGGCGGATCGGGCGCTGGACAACGCTCAAGATCTCGTACAGCGCGCGCTTTGCCCACGGCAGCGTCACTTCTTCAAACTGCGCACCGTATTCGGTGCTGCCGTCGTGCAGGGCAAGGCGGCTCTGGTCGATGTACTGTGCGCTCTCCTGCCGCAGCGCGGCATTGACCTCCTCGCTCTCGATGACGAGCATCAGTTCCGTGTCGAGATACGCGCTGCGCATATCGGCGTTGAACGAGCCGACGATGCTCAGATCGTTTCCGATCAAAATCGTTTTCGTATGCAGCGACTGGCCGCAGACGACCTCGTAGACGTCGACGCCGCGCGACAAAATGTTCTGCTTTTCGCGCAGGTAGTCCGAGCAGCCGCTCGGGTTCGCGCCGTTTTCAACGGCGTTCGTCAGCACGCGCACCTGCCGCGATTCCGCGAGCTGCTCCAAGTCGCTGTACATTTTATCATTGCAGATGATGTACGGCGTTTGCAGCAGGATATCATCGCCCTGCGCCATCAGTCGGACGAGCACGTCCCACAGCTCGGGCGCTTTCGCCTCCGCGCGCGGCGAACCGCTGAGCAGGTTCACGCGCGCGACCACCGTAGTCTCCGCCTCCCAGTCGACGGCGACAAACTCTTTTTCATATACCGCACAAAGTGCCACATAGCGCTCTCGCAGCGCATCGGCCTGTGAGGATGCCTTGCCCTTGATCGTCTGATTCTCCGGCTGTGACCAGACGGAATCAAAATATGTCAAAAGCTGAGTGATCGAGCTGCCCTCTCCCCCGTCCGACACAACGAGCATGTCGCGGTCGATATTTTGTTTCT
>CALAAN010000243.1 GCA_937884915.1 uncultured Oscillibacter sp. | reverse complement strand
GGTTCCAAAGGGGCCATTCTCTTTTGCGAAAGAGAATGGCCCCTTTGTCTCGCACCCCTGCGCGGCGCAGGGACAGAAGCAGCGCTGCCGCGCTGCACTATCCCCGCGCCTTAGAGGCGCGCTTTAATTTATAGAGCTCTTCGGCGGCCAGCCGCGTTTTGGCGACCACATCCCCGCCGCCTTACGGAAAGCAGTAATACAGCACCTTGTGGTCGCCGATGCACAGCATATCGCCGATCTCGTACCAGAAATAGTCGGCGTACAGGCTGTAGGATGCCTCGGGCTTTTGAAAATAGTCCAGCTTCCCCTCACAGCCGGTCAGGTGGAAGCCGTTTTCGTCGTGGTGCAGCCGGCCTTCGCCCACGCGGCAGATCTCGCGCATGTTGACCATCATGCAGATCTGCACGGGGATATCGAGCTGATACGCGCCGCTTTGCAGCTCCTCGCGCACACACTGCCGCTCCCAGGCGTACCAGTCCGGCACGTGGGTGAACGCGGCCTCGCCGTTCAAACACTTCAGCGTGCCAAGCTCTGTCAAGCGGTATTCCTTGCCGCAGTTTCGGCAGATGAGCGACGTGCCTTTGCCCTCCATCTTGCCCTCGGCGAGGCAGTGCGGGCACTTGTAGAGCACGCGGTTGAGCCCGTCGGCGCGGAACGGCTCGCTGACCGAAACGCCGTTTTCCTCCTGCCAGCGGAAATTGTCGAAGCGGAAGGCGGAAAAGATGCGCTCGTTGATCTCATCGACGTTCAGCTCTGCAACATCGTCGGACGAGAGCAGACACTGCATCTGCGCCGAGACCTTCGCGCGCCGCTTTTGCAGCCCGTTGTAGAGTGGGTCGCGCGCGAACGCGCCGTAAGTGCGGATCATCACGACCGGCACGTTCAGCGCCTTGACGCACTTGCCGATGCTCTCGGGCAGCGGCGTGGCCGTGCCGTCGAAGCTGTAGCTCGCCTCAGGGTAGAGCAGCACCGACGTTTTGAGCGTCCGCACGCAGTAGAGCATATCGCGCACGAGCGTCGTGTCCGAGCAGAATTTGCGCGTGGGGATGCAGCCGACGCTGCGCATCAGCCATTCCTTGCCGACAAAGCCGTCCGACGTGCAGACGATGTTGAACGGACGCGGATACAACACTGCTTCCGCAATCTTGAGGTCGAGAAAGCACGAGTGGTTCATCAGAACAAGGTAGGGTGCGTTGTTTTTGATCTGCTCCATGCCGACCTTCTCGCAGTGGAAATGTGTCGCCCAAAGGTCGGGTGCGGAGACTGCGCGCAGAACTGTCCGGAACAGCAGCGACGGCTTTTTCGGCTTTTTATGCACCTGCGGCGGCAGGGCGAGCGCCTGCTCGTAGGTCCGATCGACGACTTTAATTTTCATGGCTTTTCTCCGGCACGACGTGGACGTTCAGATGATTGTAGGTCATCTCGACGCTGTGCTTTGCAAAGGTGTCGCGCAGACGCTCGTACATTTTAAAATAGGTGTCCCAGTAGGCGTCTGCCGCCGTCCAGCAGCGGATGGTGTACTCGATAGAGCTTGCGCCGTAGTTCGAGAGGTACACGGTCGGCGCGGGCTCTTTCAGCACGGCGGGGAAGGCGAGAACCGCGTCCATGCAGGCCTGCTTTACCTCGTCCGTCGGCGCGTCATAGGACGCCGTGACCTTGTAGACGATGCGGCGGCGGCCCAGGACGGTGAAGTTGATGATCTTCGAGCTGGACATTTCGCGGTTGGGCTGGAGCACGATCTGACCGTCCGGCGTTTCGATCTTCGTGTGTGTCAGCGAAATTTCGCGCACCGTGCCGGTCGTGCCGCCGACTTCGATCTCATCGCCGAGCGAGAACGGATGCGAGAAGAGGATGACGAGCCCGCCGGCGACGTTGCCGAGAATATCCTCGGCCGCGAGCGTGATGCCCAACGTCAGCACCGACATGATGGCCGTGAGCGACGAGGTGTTGATGCCGAGCGCCTCAGCCGTGATGATGATGGTGAGCAGATACAGAAGCGTTTTGAGGCTCGTGAGGATGACCTTCTGCAGCCGCTCGTTCAGGCGGTTCGCGCGAGAGAGCAGCCGAGAACAGAGCTTGAGCACGAGCCGCACAACGATCAGGCAGATGAGAAACGTCAGCAGCGCGGAAAGGATGCTGCCGATGCTGTAGCCGCCGATCGAGCGGGAGATGATCTGGGAAATGTTGTCCATGGCGTTTCGCCCCTTTCGATGCCCAGTATATCAGTGTTGCCGCGCTTTTGTAAAGAGCACGCTAAGAATCATCAGAATTCCTTAAACTTTGCCGGTTGAGAAACGGGCGGGAA
>CALAAN010000242.1 GCA_937884915.1 uncultured Oscillibacter sp. | reverse complement strand
CTCAGGAATGCCACCCTTATAGGAAGCACCGGCAACAGGGGTAACTTCAATAGAATGACCATTGCCCTCGATCGTGGAGAGGTACAGGTGGTTGATCGTGCCGTTACTGTAAGTGAAAGTTGCGCCATAACCCTTGTCGTATTCAACATAGATGTTGTCAACAGAACCACCGTTCATTGTAAAGCTGCCGGGATTCTTTTCAGACCACTCGTTAGAGTTGACAAAGATGTTTCCGATTCTACCACCATTGATAGAAGTAAGAGCACCATTGGCATTTGCGCCGATCCAAAGGTCGGAAGCGTACTGCGTATAGTGATCGTCCTTGCACGAGTCACCGACCTCATTGCCGGTGATAGAGCCGGAGTTCATTTCGAACTGAGAAGAGGAGGTCATGTAAACGCCAGCAACATAAGTGTTTGTTTTACCGCCAGTAATGGTTGCGCCGTCGACAACGACTTTACCTGCATTGCAGTAAACAACAAGGGTTTTTCCCTTGGCATCCAGAGTGATATCTTTGAGCGTCAGGGTCTTACCAGCGGTTTGTAAGCTGATGAGATTGTAATTTGTAAAATAGCCGGACGTCGGAGCAAATTCGTCGGATGCAACAATGCTGCCGCCGGTGAGGGTGACGGTGTTCTTAACGACCAGCGGAGCATTGACTTCAATAGTGCCAGAGACAGTGATCGTATCGCCATCGCTGGCGGTGTTTAATGCGTTCTGTAATGCATCGGCAGTGGCAACAGTCACAGTTTCGCTCTGCACATCCGGTTCATCATCCTCTGCCAACGCGGCGGTGGGCAACAGACTCAGTATCATTGTCAGAGCCAACAATACGGATAAAAATTTAGCCTTCATGGTTTCCTCCTATAATTATCAATTTGAGATTTGGAAATTTGCTGTGCGCGGGGACGTGGTTTTGTCGTTTTTTTCATCTCTCACTCTCCTCCTTTGTATCGGCGTCCACGGGACGCGCCTGTTTTTATTTTCATAGTATGTTCGCATGTGGAAAGCAAGAGATTTTTGACAAATTTGTAAAGAAAACGCAAAGGTTTTGTTTATATCCTGAAAAGGTAACATCGCGCCGCGCGCGTGTGCATAGACATAGCGGGCAAAGGGAGGATGGAGATATGAAAAAGGTATGGCCCGCAGTGCTCTGCTTACTTCTTTTATGCTCCTGCGGCAAGGAGACCGACCGCGCGGAGGCGATGCAGGAGCAGTACAAAAATCTGGCGTCCTACGAGACGGACGTGCGCGTCAGCGTGCCGCGCGAGGACGAGACGCTTTCGTATTTCCTGCACCTGAGCGCGCAGGGCGGCACCGTGCGCGCGGCCGTCAGCGAGCCGGAGGAGCTTGCGGGCGTCGGCGCGGTGCTTGAGGGAGAGAAGCTGACGCTGACGTTCGACGACCTCGTGCTGGACGTGGGCACGCTCTCGCCGCGCGTGAGCGCGCTTTCCTGCGTGCCGCTCGTGCTGCAAAATTTCCCGAAGGCGTATCTCGACAGCTCGGGCGCGGAGACGATCGGCGGCGTCGACGCGCTGCGCGCGGATTTTTCGCTGACGCTCGGCGGCGAAACCCTCGCCTGCTCGCTCTGGCTCGACGCCTCCGGCGCGCCGGTGTACGCCGAGATCGCAGAAAATGACAAAATTATTGCCGCGGCGGAGTTTACGAATTTTATTTTTGGTGATATACTATCGCCGGACGCGGCGCAATAGCGCGCGTCGAAACTGGAAACAAAGGGTGGAAGCGTCTATGGAAAGCACGCTCAAGAGAACCTGGGCGGAGATCGACCTTGACCATCTGACCCACAATTACGAGGTCATCCGCCGCCACGTCGGCGATAAGGTGAAGCTGCTCGGCGTCGTCAAGGCCGACGGCTACGGCCACGGCGCGGTGGAGATCGCCAAGCGGCTCGAACAGCTCGGCGCGGGCTATCTCGCCGTGTCGAACATCGACGAATGCGAGGAGCTGCGCGACAGCGGCGTGACGCTGCCGATCTTAATGCTGGGTTTCACGCCCGCGGATCAGACGGCGCGCATTTTGCAGCTGCACATGACGCAGGCGGTGCAGAGCTACGATATCGCGAAGGAATTTTCCGACCGCGCGGCCGCGCTGGGCGGGAAGATGACGGTGCACATCAAGCTCGACACCGGCATGGGCCGCCTCGGCTTTTCGTGCGGCGAGGCGCACTTTGACGAGAGTTTGCGTGACATCCTGCGCGTGCTCGAACTGCCGGGACTTGAGATCGAGGGCGTGTTCACGCACTTCAGCGTGTCGGACGAGGACACGGCGGAGAGCGTCGCCTTTACGAAATTGCAGCATGAGCGCTTTGTGCGTATGATCGAAAAGGTGGAGACGCAGAGCGGCTTCCGCTTCAAGCTCCACCACTGCTGCAACGCCGGCGGCATTGCGAGCTACCCCGAGTGGGCGTGGGATATGGTGCGCTGCGGCATCATCCTCTACGGCTCGGGCGATTTGGCCGAAAAGATGGGCATGCAGCCCGTCATGTCGCTCAAAACGCGCGTGGCGACGATCAAGGACTTCGCCGCGGGCGAGCCCATCAGCTATGGGCGCACATACTTTACGCAGCGGCCCAGCCGCATCGCGGTCCTGCCCATCGGCTATGCCGACGGCCTGCACCGCGCGCTCTCGAATAAGATCGAAGTGCTCACGCCCTACGGCCACGCCAAGCAGGTCGGGCGCATCTGCATGGACATGTGCATGATCGACGTGACCGACCTCCCGCAGGTGAAGTCCGGTGATGAAGCTGAAATTTTCGGCGAGCACATCCTCTGCGCGGACGACGCCGCGCTCTGCGATACGATCCCCTATGAGCTGCTGTGCGCGGTCAGCAAGCGCGTGCCGCGCGTTTACCGCCTGAACGGCGCGCTTGTCGACAAGAATTTGCAGCCGCTTTCAGAAAAGCACACGGTTTAAGCCTCCGGCATACGATGGACTGGGGGCAGAAAGACGGGGAAAGTTGCAAGCCCCCGTATAAATTCCGCCCCCGCGTGGGAGAATGAACATGGCCCCTGACAAAGGCAAGGGTACTTTCTTCCGCTCGGAGTGTGAATAGCTAAGTGGATATCAATGTGAAACGCGGCGATATTTATTACGCCGATCTCTCGCCCGTGGTCGGAAGCGAACAGGGCGGCGTGCGTCCGGTGCTCATCGTGCAGAACGACACCGGCAACCGCTACAGCCCCACGGTGATCGCGGCGGCCATCACCTCGCAGACGAACAAGGCGAAGCTGCCGACGCATATCGCGCTCTCCGCGCCGGACTACGGCCTGCCGCGCGACAGCGTGGTGCTGCTCGAGCAGATCCGGACGCTTGATAAGCGGCGCCTGCGCGAGCGCATGGGGCGCGTGGACGGCGAGTTGATGGAGCGCATCGACGCGGCCATCGCCGTGAGCTTCGGCTTACAGAACACACAGTTGGTCTAACCCCTCCGGCGCGCACGGAAAGAGTGCGCGCCGGGGAGAAAATGAGGAATACAGCATGAAAAAGAGAAACAACGCCTTTGCCCGTCTGGTGGGACTGCTTTTGGTGAGCGCGACGGTGCTGACGCTGACCGTCGCCGCGACCGGCGGCGCGGGCACGAGCAGCGACCCGCTCGTGACGCTGAGCTACTTAAACGAAAAATTCCTGCCGCAGATCCTCTCCGAGGTGGACAAGAAGACCGCCTCGCGCGAGCAGACGCTTTCAAGTAAGCTCACCGAGCAGGTGAAGAGCGAGACGAAGGCCTTCGAGCAGAAGTACGGCGCGTCAAGCGAAAATGCCTCCGGCGGCACATCGGCGAGCTTTACGGTCGTCACGCTGAATCAGGGGCAGATCCTGTACATGGGCGTCGGCTGCGAGGCGATGCTGCGCACCGGCAGCGGCGTTTGCGTGGCGGCGAGCACCCCGGGCCTCATCGACGAGACGTCGGGCGCAACGCTCGCGGGCGGCCTTGGCTTGCAGCAGAATCACCTTTACATGGCGACGGTCGACAGCCGCGGCGTGCAGGCGAGCGCGAACAACACAAAGTT
>CALAAN010000241.1 GCA_937884915.1 uncultured Oscillibacter sp. | reverse complement strand
AACGCTTGCCGCCGCGCTGATAGTCCGTCAGCTCCGCGGGGACCATGGAGTAGATTTTCACGCTCTTTGCGCCGGTGAATTCATATTCGTGACCGGCTGCACGGTTGGTCTTGGATGCGAGCTTGAAGCGGTTGGCAATTTTGCTCGCATATTTCACGGTATAATCGAGTGCCATATTCTTCCTCTCTTTCATTCGGGCAAAGAGGACGCCCTATCGGTCAGGAATCGAAACCGGCGAGGAACGGATCGACGTTCCTGCTGTCGTTTCCGGCAGACCTCATGCTGCCGGTCGACCGCTGCGCGTTCTTCTTCGCCTGCTGCACGGTCTTGACCGTCTCCTGTGCGGTTTTCACGCTGGCGCGTGCCTGCTCCACGGCGTAGCGGGAATAGGCTGCCGTCAGCGAAAGGCCGTTTTTCACCTCGGCCCACACGCTGTCAGGAATGCTCTTGGGGTCCTTCTTCGCGTTGTCGTAGGCGTCAGGAAAGGCCCGCTGGAACTCGGCAAGATCGCGGTTGATGCGCTCCTGCTCGGCGCGTCTTGCGGCCTGCTGCTCCTGCTGCTGGGCTTCCTGCGCATGAATACTCGCCTCGCGCTCTTCAAGATCGACGGCGCGGCGGGCTTCTTCTTCACTCATGCCGCCCGCACGCTTTGCTTCGGTGCGGACGCTCCTGACGTAATCGGGGATGCTCATGCCGGCTGCGCGCGCAAACTCGCCGAACATCTCGATCACGGGCTTGGCCTCGTCGTACTTGCCGCGGATGCGGTCGTAATCAAGGCCCTTCTGCGCGAGGGCGACCATTTCGGCCTCACCGACCGCGCGCTCGCTGTCCAGATGGCGCAGCGTCCACGTTTTCGGCTCTGCCTGCTGCCCTTCGGGGGGCTGCTGGTCGGTACTTTCGGCAGCGTCAGCCTCCTGAGCCTCGCCCGATGCGCCATTTTCTGTGCCCTCGGGAGAACCATCACCTGCGTCTTCGCTGCCCGCGTCGGTCTCGCTGCCTACGCTTTCCTCCTGATCGTCCGCGTCCTGCCCGTCGGCAGAAACCTCGGTGTCAAGGCCGTCATCTTCGCCCCAGCCGTCAAGAAATGCGTCCTGCTGGTCGGCATCCGCTCCCATGACTTCGGTGTTTTCGATGGTTTCGTTCATGTGCTGCTCCTTCCTCGGCTGGTCTGCCTATGGAATGTATTTGCACCGGCGCTGGTCTGCTCCGGCGTATGGATAAAAATAAAAAACGCTGAAACAGCACGGAAAACCGTGTGTCTCGGCGTTGAACGCTCTTGCTTGTTATGTACTTATTCGCCTGCGAGCTGCACCCCGTCAACGATGAGCGGGAAGCGCTCAATCTTGCATTTGCTGCACCATACCGGCGTATTGCGCACGGTGCTGTTTTTCTGCACCCGCAGCAGCTTTTTGCGGCATTTGGGGCAGGTGTACCATCCGTTTATCACCATCGCGCGAACTCTCCGTACTCAATGCCGCCATACGGCAGACCGTCTTCAATGCTTTCAAATGCGGCGGGCACGCCCTCGCGCGCCTTGGCGAGGCGCTGCTCGTAGAGCTGCCAGAAAAAGTCTGCGAGCGTCGGATTTTCCTCGCTCAACAGCTTCGCCGCGAGCCCGCAGGGGAGGACGCTTCGCACGATGTACGGGTCCATCCTGATCTCGTCGGAAAAGTCCGCCAGATCGTCGAGCGCCGGACGCTTGCCGTCCTCGCCGATGACGAAGGTGTCGCTCGCCGGGTAGACGTCGTCGATCAGGTTATTGAGAATGCCAATCGTGCGGACCTTGTACTCGGTCGTGTCGCCGTTGTCCGTGCTGCCGGTGCTTTCGTTCTGCGCGTCGATGAGGTACATGGCCTTGTCAAAAACGCCCTGAACGCTCAGATCAATGCTCATGTCCTCACTCCTTCGTCACTCCTGCTCAAATCCGGTCTTGCCGTTTACGGCATACCGCATGATGTTCTCGAATCCCTCGTCGATGGGGTCGGGCGGCGGCTTCTGCATCTCCTGCTCCACGCGCTGCTCTGTGCGCTGCTCCTTGGTTTTGAAAAATTCTCGGGCAAACAGCGCCGACATCTCCGCGAGGATGACCGCCGTCATCGCCAGCAGCACCGCATGCGTTGCTTTCATTCCTGTTCGCCCCTTTCTCACTTGAAATCGCTGTCGTCCACGCTGTCGCCGTGAACGATGCGCACCGTCGTGTCGTTTTTCTGCTCGATCTTGTCCTGATAGCCGCCAAGGCGCGTCTGCTTCTGGAGGAATATCCCCCTCGTGACCATGCCTTTCTCGCGGTATCGCTCGTCGGTCTCGACCTGATCCTGAATGCGAAGATACGCCATCTGCACGGCGTCCTGCAAATACGCGCAGCGTTCGCCGTCATACCACGCGCGCAGCGTCGTAAGCGTTACGGTCCGGCCCTTCCTGTTGTGCTCGGAGAGGTAAAGCGCAAGCCCCGCCTCGCCGTACAGCACGCCGCGCGCGTCGCAGTCGTCGAAATAGGCGTCGGCGACTGTCTGGAAGTCTTCGACGTGAGGGAAAATCGAGACGGCTTCGTGCGCGGCCTTGGAACGGGCAAGCTGCCCCGTCACGGTGTCACGGTTTTCGAGATATCCCGGCTCGCCCTTTTTCTTCGAAAAGGCCGGATTCCCGCGCCGCTTCTTGTTCGCTTCATCCGCCATCCCATTTCCCCCCTTTCGTCTTGTTGGCGCAGACGGCAGGATTTGAACCTGCGAACCCGAATCTCTGCACGGAGCTGATTCCGCCCAGCTTCCGTCTGCGTATGTCCCTGCTGGGCCACATCGTCGAGAGGTGCACGGGGTCCTGTGCCCCGATTTGTCAGGCTCTCGAAGTCCCGTTGCGTCGTGGCTCGCGCGCCCTCTCGTTATGGGCTGTGCGCCGTCGCTATTCCGGCGTGCCAAGTTATGCTATCGCGTTTCCTGCGGCTGACTCCCACAGCCGGGATCGACCCGGTATTTCTGGCGCAGACAGCAGGAATCGAACCTGCATCGTTGCGGACAACTCCCCCATGATTGCCGCCGCTCTCCCAACTGAGCTATGTCTGCATGTGGCTGCCCTTCATGCCGTAGGGCAGCCGGGTAGGAGGGTTCACCTTCATGATCACGCTTGCAATATCCATCGTCCCTACCCCCATTTATGCACGAAAAGCAAGTCCAGTCAATGGACAAAATTTCATGGATACAGCAAGATACAGCGCCGCACAGTCTTGTACGAAAAATATTTTTGCGACCACCGTTTTGGGAACCCTGCCGCCCCTTTTTCCGCTACCCGTGGGCGGCAAAAAGAGCGGGGAAGATGTGCGGCAATAGCCATACACCCGTCCCCGCGAGGCCCCGCCGTTTTTCCGCTACCCCCGGCCCCATAGTTCGTCGTCAGTCATCATGCCCCCATCCCTGCGCCGCGCAGCCGCCAGCCATCCCCGTGCGCCCAGGCCGTGACCG
>CALAAN010000240.1 GCA_937884915.1 uncultured Oscillibacter sp. | reverse complement strand
TGGACGGTCGACTTCGACGCGCTCGAGGCGCTGATCCGCCCGAACACGAAGCTCATCGCCATCAATTCCCCCAACAACCCCACGGGCTACACCTTCACGAATGCCGAGATCGAGCGCCTGTGCGACATCTGCCGCCGCCACGACCTCTACCTCTTCGCCGACGAGGTCTACAAGGGCCTTGAGATGGACGGCGAAAAGCGCGACTGGATGGCCGACCACTATGAAAAGTGCGTGTCGCTCGGCGTGATGTCCAAAGCCTACGGCCTTGCAGGCCTGCGCGTGGGCTGGCTTGTGACGAAGGACATGGCGCTTCTCGAAAAGGTCGTCAAGTTCAAGCACTACATGAGCATCTGCGATTCCGCGCCGTCGGAATTCCTCGCCGAGGTCGCGCTCAAGCACGGCGACGTGCTGCTCACGCGCAATACGAATCTGATCCGCGACAACATGCAGCTCGCCGACGAATTTTTCGCGAGATATCCGAAGCTGTTTTCGCCCCGCCCCATCACCTGCGGGCCTGTGGCGTTCCACAAGCTGCTGCTCGATATGCCGGTGAAGGACTTCTGCCAGATGGCGGTGGACAAGAAGGGCGTGCTGCTCCTGCCTGCGGATATCTACGACTTTGACGGCCAGTATTTCCGCATGGGCTACGGCCGCAAGGCCGTGCCCGAGGCGCTTGCAAAGTTTGAAGAATTCCTGATCGAAAATGGCTTTGCCGGATAACATAACGCCGCGCCGTGGCGGCAGAGGTGTTAAGATTTTTACATTTTACCCTCTCATGCCACTTGCGAAAACCTAATAGACATGGTAAAATTGACCAATCAAACGGACGCCGCAAGGCGCCCGTTTGATAAATGAGAGAAAAGAGACTTCAAAGAGAAAGAGGGAAAACCAATGGAACATCAGCGCAGGGCAGATCTGATGCTGCTGCTGGCGACGAGCTTCTGGGGCATTTCCAACTGCCTGACGGCGATCTGCCTGAGGGATATGCAGCCGCTGACGCTCAACGCTTTCCGCTTTTTGACGGCCTTTATCGTGCTGGGGCTCGTTTTTCATAAAAACGTCTTCCATGCGAGCCGCGAGACCGTCAAGTACAGCATTTTAGTGGGATTGTCGCTCGTCGTTGTATATACGAGCGTGACTTACGGCGTGCTCTACACGTCGGTGTCGAACGCGGGATTTATCAGCGCGCTTTCGGTCGTGACGACGCCGATTCTGGAATTCATCGTCTACCGCAAAAAGCCGGAGAAGAAGTTCGGCGTTTCGATGGTGTTATGCCTCATCGGTCTGGCGCTGATGACGCTGAGTGAAACGCTCAAGCCCGCGCTCGGCGACATCATCTGCCTGTTCGCGGCGGTATTCTACTCTGTCGACCTGATGGTCACGGAAAAGGCCGTCGCCAATGAAAAGGTCGACCCGCTGGCGCTCGGCGTGTGCGACCTCGCCGTCGTCGGTGTGGTGATGCTGCTGCTCTCCGTATTTTTAGAGACGCCCGCGCTGCCGGGCACGGCGAAGGTTTGGGCGGCGTCGCTGTTTCTCGGCATCGTGTGCTCGGGCATCTGCCTTGTGATCCAGAGTGTCTTCCAGCAGCACACGACGGCGAGCCGTGCGAGCCTCATCTTCACGCTCGAGCCCGTGTTTTCGGCGATCTTCGCGTACTTCCTGCTGAATGAGCGCATCGGCGTCAAGGGCTACATCGGCGCGGCGCTGATGCTCGCGAGCCTTGTGCTGGTGGAGGTCGATGTGGGCGCGCTGTTCAAGAAAGGTAAAAAAAAAGTGGACTGAATCCCCTTTGCCACGTTTGGTTGCGGACTTGCAAGCCTTGACTGGTGGCGCTTTTCACCGCTGTCGGCTATACTGGGCGCATCAAAGCAAACGGAGGATATCACACATGACCCTGGGAGAAAAATTACAGCTGCTGCGCAGATCGCGCGGCTTATCGCAGGAGCAGCTCGCCGCGGAGCTCGACGTTTCGCGGCAGGCTGTCAGCAAGTGGGAGTGCGGCGACTCGACGCCCGACCTCGACAAGCTGCGCGCCGTCTGCACCTATTTCGGCGTGACAACGGATTACCTGATCTGGGAAAACGAAGAGGCCATCCCGGCCGGCAGCGCAAAAGCCACTGCGGAAGAGAAAAAGCCAGCCGAGCCGCCAAAAAGAGAAAATGTCCGCGAAACGCTGCGCAGAAACGTCGATTGGGCGGGCTATGCGCTCGCCATCATCGGCGCGGTGCTCCTGCTGCGTCTGCTCGTGAGCATCGCTGTAATGCTGAGCCTTGGCGGTTGGGATGCGTTTCCGGCTGTGCTGCGGACGTGTCTGCCGCACATTTTGGCCTATGCGGTGATGATCGCGGGCGGGATTTTTCTCGCCTGCCGACTCAAAAAAAGAGGGGAGAGCAATGACGACCTTTGACAAAGTGTACGCCGCGGTGCGGCTCATTCCGTGCGGGAGCGTCGCGACCTACGGCCAGATCGCCGCGGCGATCGGCAACAGACGCCTCGCCCGCGTCGTGGGCTATGCGCTGCACGTGAACCCCGAGCCGGGCGTGATCCCGTGCCACCGCGTCGTCAAGCGGGACGGGGAGGTGTCAAGCGCCTTCGCTTTCGGGGGCGCGAACCGCCAGGTCGAGCTTTTGAAAGCCGAGGGCGTTGGTTTTCTGGACGACAGCCATGTCGACATGAAGCACTGCTGCGTCCGCGCCCTGCCGCTCATTTTAGAAGAATAAAAAAGAAGCGTTCCATCAAGCGATGGAACGCTTCTTTTTGCTTACAGAAATCGGCACAATAAAATCGGCAGGAACACGGCGGGGACGTAGTTCATCACCTTGATCTTCGTGAGGCCCAGCATGTTGAGAGACAGGCCGAGGATGAGAATCGAGCCGACGCACTTCATCTCGAGGATGACCGCCTCCGTGAGATATGGCGCGAGGAACGACGCGCCCAGTGCGATCGCGCCCTGATAAATAAAAATAGGGATGGCCGAAAGCGCGACGCCGATGCCGAGGGTCGAGGCATAGACGACGGAAATGATGCCATCGAGCAGCGCCTTGGCATAGAGCGTCGAATGGTCGCCGGTCAGACCGGAGTCGAGAGCGCCCATGATGGCCATCGCGCCCACGCAGAAGAGGAGCGAAGCCGTGACAAAGCCCTCGGAAAGAGAGGTTTTCGACCCCTTTCCGCCGAATTTGCGCTCGACCCAGTCGCCGAGCTGGTGCATGTGCTCATCGAGCTGCAAAAGTTCGCCGAGGATCGCGCCGATCGCGATCGAAAGGATGGCGACAAGCGTGTTTTCACCCGCGAGCATGCCGTCCACGCCGATGTAGAGCACGCACAGCGCCGCGCCCTTTTCCATCGCGTCGCTGAAACGCTCGGGGATGAACTTGCCGAGCAGAAGTCCGGCGATGCTGCCCGCGACGATCGCGGCGGAATTGACGATGGTACCGGTCAGGATCATTGGCTGCCGCCTTCTTTCTCTTTTTCGTATCCGGCGAGCGTCAGGATGACGTCGCTCGCCATCATCAGTCCCGCGCAGCCGGGGACCCAAACTAAACTTGCCGGCACGCTGCGGCGGCCCGGCGGGGGCGCTTCCAGCGCCTCAGGCTTGGCAGGAAGTTCCGGGGAGTAGATCACGCGCAGGTGCTTGACGCCGCGGTCGCGCAGTTCCTTTCGCATCACGCGCGCGAGCGAGCAGTTGCGCGTTTTGGAAATGTCTGTGATGCACAGCTGCGACGCGTCCAGCTTATTTCCCGTGCCCATGGCGGAGAGGATGGGGATATCCCGCGCCTGCGCCGTCTGGATGAGGTCGAGCTTGCTCGACACCGTGTCGATCGCGTCGAGGATGTAGTCGTAGCGCACGGTGAAGAAGTCCTCGCGGTGCGCGGCGTCGTAGCGCGCGCAGATGAGATGCAGTTTGACGTCGGGGTTGATGTCGCGGCAGCGCGCGGCAAGGGTGTCGGTCTTATTTTTGCCGACGGTGGAGTGCAGCGCCTCAAGCTGGCGGTTCAAATTCGTGGGGCTCACGCTGTCGTCGTCGATGAGCGTCAGCTCGCCGACGCCCGAGCGCACCAGCGCCTCGACCGCGTAGCTGCCCACGCCGCCAAGGCCGAACACGGCCACATGGCTGTGCCGCAGCTGATCCATCGCGTCGCCGCCGAGCAGCATCTGCGTGCGTAAAAACTGATTGTCCATAGTGTCGCCTCAAAAGTCAGAATCAAAAAGAAATAAGCTGCCGGTCAGAAACCGGCAGCTTATTTTGTCGTAAGAGGGGATTACCCGACGTACTTCATGCCGCTGAGCTGCTCGGCCTCCACACCATCGGTGATGGCAGAGTACCACTCGTTGTAGGCGTCGCTCTTGAGGGAGGACTCCGCCTGGTCGTACCAGTAGGGGTTCTCGCTCTGGCCGACAAAGTACATCACGTGATAGCCGTAGCTCGTCTGCACGATGCCGGTGTCGCCCGCCTGACGGGAGGGATCGAAGCACCAATCCTCAAACTCGCTGACCATCTGGCCGCGGTAGATATCGGTGTACAGACCGCCGGAGGAGGCGTTGGAGTCGGTAGAGTTGGCAACGGCCAGCGCGGCGAAGGCATCCTCGGTCTTTTCGCCGTCGTTGTACTGCTGCAGGATCTCGTTGGCCTTGTCCTCACTGTCGACAAGGATGTGGCGCACGGAAACCGTGTGATAGTCGTTGCGGCTGCGGGAGTGGAAGAGCACGGCGTAATAGCCGGTCTCGCCATAGGCGGCGACGGTGGTGTCGCCCGCCTGACGGGCGTCGTCAAACGCCCAGGTCAGCATCTCGGAAGAGCCGTTTGCGGCGTAGGCGACATGTGAGTAAGAGCCTTCCATATCCTCGCCGATGGCGTCGAACGCCTCGCCCTGCGCGTAGCGGGAAAGGGCGGTCTCGGCCTTCTGTTTGGCTTCGTCAAGAAGTTGGGCCTTCTCCTCGTCGGTCGTGTCGCTCTCGGCGCCGGAGGTGAAGAGGATATACTCAATGTCGGCGCTCTGATAGCTCTTGGGGTCGGCATCGTAAGCGTCCTGTACCTCTTCAGAGGTGTAGGACAGGGAGTCGGAGTAGCTGTTGGAGTAAGCCTGCGCGAGCGCCATCATGCGGATGTTGCGCTCAAAGACCTTCTGGTTGACCAGCGGGCCGCAAACGGCCTTGATGTACTGCGCGCGTGTGTAACCGGCGGAAGATGCGGAAGCATCCAGATCAGAGAGCGTCTCCTGGACGGACTGCTCCACTTCCTCGCTGGCGTCAAAGCCCTCGGCCTCGGCCTTCTGCGCGAGCAGGGCGTAAGATTTGAGGCTTTCGAGCGCCTGATCGCGGAAATAATCGTACCAGGTGCCGCCGTCGGTCACGGGGCAGTCCTGCTCCTTGAGCGACTTGCTGGTGTCGAGACCGTAAACGCTCAGGTAGTAGGAGTTCTGGGAGACGAAGCTGTTGTAGATGGTATTGTAGAAGTAGCTCACGTCGGCGGCCGTGTAGGTCTCGTCGCCGATGGTCACGGCGTCGGCGTTGCGCTCGATAACCTTGGAGTTGGCGACCGTGACGACGATGCCGACGATTACGAAGATGACGGCGATGGCAATGTAAAGGGCATTGGTGCGGCGATCCTTCGCCTGCTCGTCCTTCTCGCGCTTTGTCCGGGGATCGACGTAACCGCCTGCCAGATTCTCCTGGCGGCTCTTCTTTTCTCTGGATGCACTCATTTGTTTGTTCAGTCCTCTCAATTATTGGGTTTTGCAGATTTGCAAAAGTGCTATTGAAAATGCCCAATCATTATAACGAATGGAACACAATAATGCAATGACAAAATTGTGAAGATTCTTCGTACCATTTTCCGCCCGCAGGCGGAAAACAATTAAAATCGTAATTCCTGACGACATGTGCGTCAGGAATTACTCTTTGCGCAAAGCGAGTGTCGAATTGTCTGCTTGTGCAGACAATGAGGCACAGAGCGACGCGAATCTTTCTCAATCAAAGCGGCAAAAGCCGCTTTGATTGAAGTTACTTCGTGCCGAAAATACGATCGCCCGCGTCGCCGAGACCGGGGACAATGTAGCCGTGCTCGTTGAGATGATCGTCGAGCGCGCCGGCGTAGATATTGACGTCGGGGAACTTCTCCTGAACGGCCTTAATGCCCTCGGGAGCGGCGACGAGCACCATGAGCGTGATGTGCTTGCAGCCGCGCTTGACCATCTCGCCGATGGCCTCGCAGGCAGAGCCGCCGGTGGCGAGCATCGGGTCGACGATCATCACGTCGCGCTCGGCAACGTCCTTGGGCATCTTGCAGAAGTAGGGGTGGGGCTCGAGCGTCTCTTCATCGCGGTACATGCCGATGTGGCCCACACGGGCGGAGGGCACCATGCGCAGCACGCCGTCGACCAGTCCGAGACCGGCGCGCAGGATGGGGACGACGACGAACTTCTTGCCTGCGAGCGTGGGGGCGTCCATCTCGCAAATGGGGGTCTTGATGTGCTTGGTGGTCAGCGGGAGGTCGCGCGTGGCCTCGTAGGTGATGAGCATGCCGATTTCGGACACGAGCTCACGGAAATCCTTGACGCTGGTGTTTTCATCGCGCATGATGGTGAGCTTGTGAGCGACAAGGGGGTGGTTCATGATGTGTACTTTCTCGTTGAATTTGGCTTCCATTGCTTTGACCTCCGAAAAAATATATTTTAATGTGTTTTGCTTACCGGTTCAATTTGGTGTTTCTCAGGCGCTCGGCCTGCGCAGGGCGGAGATAGACGGGCAGAAGCTCCTGCGCGCTGACCGCTTCGCCGCGCGCATAGGCGCGCTCGGCCGCAAGGCCGACGCCCACGGCGTTCTGATAAAGGAGCATGCTCGGTGCGAGTGTGCACTTGACGCCGTGCTCTTCCAAATAGCCATAGCACAGCACGCCGCCGTCGCCAAGGACGGTGATGGGCTGCTGCTTGCCTTGGAGCTGCGCGCAGAGCTCTTCAAGTGAGATCGCGCGGTCCGGCGTCAGGCGCGTGAGCTCGCCGCCCTTCGCTTCGAAAACGGCGTTGTAGACCTGCGAGCGGCGCGCGTCCATCGCGCCGACGATGAGCCCGTCGATGTGCGCGGCGTTCTGCGCCATGGCCTCGAGCGTTGAAACGCCGAGGCACGGCTTGTCCGCGGCCCAGGCAAGGCCCTTGACCGCCGCGATGCCGATGCGCAGGCCCGTGAACGAGCCCGGCCCCGCCGCGATGGCGATGGCATCGATATCGTCAAGCGTGAGATCGGCGTTTTTGAGCATCGCGTCCACCATCGGCAGCAGCGTCCGGCTGTGCGTCAGCCCCGTGCACTGATAGGCGGAGGCGAGCGGCGCGCCGTCTTCGACGACGGCGCAGGAAACGCTCTTCGCCGATGTTTCCAGAGCGAGAATTTTCATGCGAATCTGCCTCCTGTGACCGTGATGGTGCGCCAGTCCTCGTGCTCATCCGTGCGCGCGATGTCGACATAGATCGTGTCCTCCGGCAGCGCGTCGGAGACGCGCTCGCTCCACTCGACGGCGCACACGCCGCCGCGGGCGAGGTAATCGTCCCAGCCAATGTCAAACAGCTCATCCGACGAGCCGAGGCGGTACATATCAAAATGGAAGAGCGGCGTTTTGCCCTCGTATTCGTTGACGATGGTGAACGTCGGGCTCGTGACGCGAGAGCGGCAGCCAAGGCCGCGCGCAAGGCCGCGCGTGAAAGCGGTCTTTCCCATGCCGAGCGAGCCGGTGAAGGCGAGCACGTCACCGGGGCGAAGCTCTTTGGCAAGCGCTTCGCCAATGGATTCCGTTTCCTGCGCACTGTGCGACAAAAACTGCATTGCTTCGCCTCCTGACCCCATTTTAACCCATATTAACAAACAGTATAGCACAGCGCGCCGTCCTTTACAATTCCTTTTCTGCGGAAAGAGGGAGAAATGTGCGTTTACAGACGGGGAGAATTGTGCTAAAATACATCGAAAACTTTGTGCGAAGGGAGCGTGAGGCTGTGAACAGATTGCGCGAATTTTTAAGTGACGTGGTGCGCCAGTCGGACATGGTGCTGCTGGCGCTGTGTACGGTCTCAACGCTCTACGGCATGGTGCTCATCGCGAGCGCCACACATTTCCGCAACACCTTTAAGTATGTCGCCATTCAGGGCCTTGGCTTGCTGATCGGCATTGTGCTCTACTTCCTGCTCTCGAGCATCGACGTGTCGGAGGTGAGCAAAAAATGGAAATGGCTGCTGGCGTTCAACTTCGGCTTTATTCTGCTGCTGCGCACGCCCTTTGGCCTGACGCGAAACGGCAACCGCGCCTGGCTCGGCGTGAACGACATCGGCAAGAGGCTCGGTGTCGGCTTTCTGGAGAATTTTCCCATCACCGTCCAGCCTGCCGAGATCGTAAAGATCACGTTCATTATCGTCCTGGCGCGCCAGCTCGCGCTGTTGCAGGAGAAAAAAGACCTCACGCGCTTTTCGAATGTCATCCAGCCCGCGGCGCACGCGGGGATCATGTTTCTCTTCTACTATGTGATCTCCAAGGATGCAGGCAGCGGACTTGTGTACCTGTTCGTCTTTGTGTGCATGGCGTTTGCCGCGGGCTTTGCGCTGCGGTGGATTTTCCTCGGCGTCGGCGGCGCAGTGGGCGGCTTCCTCGCGGCGTGGAACTTAAATCTCCTGCGCGGAGACTGGTATGACCGCATCAAGGTCATTCTGGACCACAGCTACCAGCCCGAGGGGAAGGGCTGGCAGCAAACGCGCGGTATGCTGGCCCTAGGGTCGGGGAAGCTGACAGGGCAGGGGCTTTTCAACGGTACACAGACGCAGTCGACATACCGCTCGAGCCTGCCCGAACGGCAGACAGACTTCATCTTCTGCGTCTGCGGCGAGGAGCTGGGCTTCATCGGCTGTCTTCTCGTCATTGTGCTGCTGTTGGCGATCATCGTTCGCTGTCTGATCGTCGCGCGCGAAGCGCCGAGCCGCATGGAGGGCCTTGTATGCGTCGGTATGGCGGGCATGCTGATCTTCCAGACCATTGCGAACATCGGCATGTGCCTCTTTTTGTTGCCGGTCATCGGACTGACGCTGCCGTTTTTCAGCTACGGCGGCTCGTCGATCGTGACGCTGTTTGCCGCGATGGGCGTTGTGTCTGGCATCAAGAAGCGGTCGAGACCGGAGTGGCTTATAAACTGACGTTTCAAAAGCGGGGATTCTCTTGAGAGAATCCCCGCTTTTGAGATTATCGGAGAGACGGCTTGCCGTCTCTCCGATAAAATTGCACTCCGCTTCGTGCCTTGCTGCCCGAAGGGCGGCTGCGACACGCGCGGAGCGAGAAGAGTAAATTCCGACGCGCATGTCGTCGGAATTTACGATTAAAATTATTTCGCGCCTGCGGGCGCAAAAGTCTGCGACGCTTTTCGTGGTTACGGATGGCGCGTGCTCTTTGCGGGTAAAAGTCTGCGACGCTTTGTGTGTGAACGCGAAATGGAAATAAAAATATTCCCCAAAGCGGCAAAGCTGCTTTGGGGAAAGTTAGTCGATCTCTTTTGTGCCGCCGCTGATATCGCTGTCGCCTGTGCCGTAGGAGATGACACTGCGGCCGAATTTTTTGCGCAGGGCGTC
>CALAAN010000239.1 GCA_937884915.1 uncultured Oscillibacter sp. | reverse complement strand
CCAATACGCCGGGCGGCGCACAGGCCAGCAGCGTGACCTACAGCCTGATTGAAACAGCGAAGGAGAACGGCTTAGATCCGTACCGTTATTTGCTATGGCTCCTGCAAAACGCGCCGCAACTGAGCGAAACTGATGAAGCATGGGCTGAAAAGCTGCTCCCTGCAAATGCCCCGGAAGAATGCTATATACCTCAAAAATAATTGACCGCCATCTCGAAGGGAGCTGCTGCTCACCAAGATGGCGGCCTTTTTATACGCTGTTAGGTTTGACGGTTACGATTTGGACGCTTTTGACGCTGAAAACCGAAGAAGCGCCCGTTTTTATTTGATGGCCGGAGTGAAATGCTCTGGCTTATTTTTATTGGGAGAAAACAAAATAAATTGTCTTGAGCCCTATGCAGGAAAATAGTATAATAGGGATGAAAAACCAATAAATCTGACGCAAGTACATACTATTGGTCGATCAGAATATGGGTCACAATGATTGATTATAACGACGGAGGAAAACAGCACGATGCATATTTCAAATGATATTCGCTATATTGGCGTGAACGATCATCAGATTGATTTGTTTGAAGGGCAGTATGTCGTTCCGAACGGAATGGCGTATAACTCGTATGTGATCATGGATGAGAAAATCGCGGTTCTGGATACCGTTGACCGGCATTTTGGCGCGGAGTGGTTTGCAAATCTTGAAAAAGAGTTAGGCGGCCGCCAGCCGGACTATCTCGTGGTCCATCACATGGAGCCGGATCACTCCGCGAATATCGGGAACTTTGCGGCAAAGTATCCGAATGCGAAGATCGTCGCGTCTCTGCCCGCGTTCAACATGATGAAAAATTACTACGAGACCGATTTCCCCGCACAGAAGATGGTGGTCAAGGAGGGCAGCACGCTGGCATTGGGAAAGCATACCCTGACCTTTATCGGGGCGGCGATGGTCCATTGGCCGGAGGTGCTGATGAGCTATGAGAGCACGGAGAAGGCGCTTTTTACCGCAGACGGCTTTGGAAAGTTCGGCGCGCTGGATGTGGAAGAGGACTGGGCCTGCGAAGCCCGCCGCTACTACATCGGGATCGTGGGCAAGTTCGGCGCACAGGTACAGACCGTTCTCAAGAAGGCGGCGGCGCTGGATATTCAGACGATCTGCCCCCTTCACGGACCGGTCCTTACGGAAAATCTGGGGTACTACATCAATCTGTATGATATCTGGTCCAGCTACGCTGTGGAGAGCGAAGGCGTGATGATCGCGTACACCTCTGTGTACGGCAATACGAAGAAGGCGGCGGAGTATCTCGCAGAAGAGCTGGAGGCCAAGGGCTGTCCGAAGGTCGTTGTGTGCGACCTAGCCCGTGAGGATATGGCAGAGGCTGTGGAGGATGCGTTCCGCTATGGCAAGCTCGTGTTGGCGACCACGACCTATAACGGCGACATCTTCCCGTTCATGCGCACGTTCATCGATCACCTCACGGAGCGGAACTTCCAGAACAGGAAGGTCGCATTTGTAGAGAACGGTTCCTGGGCGCCCGTTGCAGCAAAGGTAATGGCAAAAGCTTTGGAAGGAAGCAAGAATATTGAAGTGGCAGGCACCGTCACGATCAAGGGTGCCCTCAAGGAAGAGAATAAGCTCCAGCTGGCAGAGCTGGCGGATAGCATGATGCAGTAATGATCGGGCTTCTGCTCTAACGAAAGACATTACTGAAAAATAACCAGATTGCCGCGTTTTGCCAGAGAACCGCAGCCGAAAGGCTGCGGTTCTTTTTTATCTCCAAATCTGACCGCTGGCCAAAATTTGGACTGCTTCGATCGAGGACTTTTGCCTTTACAGAGACCTTGTCTGCGAATATAATGGTTGCAGATAAATTTGACAGCGCTGCACGAAAAATGGCGGTGCTACGGGAAAAATCAACAGAAACGGAGATGTAATTATGCCCTGCACCACAGTACTGGCCGGCAGGTTGGCGACGAACGACCGCTCGACGATGATCGCGCGCACGGACGACGGCCATTTTGATGAAAAGCGACTGATCGTGGTCGAGCCCGACCAGCAGCCGAAAATTTATAAGAGCGTGGAGTCCCATGTGGAGATCACACTGCCGGAGACCCCCATGCGCTACACATCCTGCCCGAGCGTGGACCCGAAGCACGGTATCTGGGCCGCGACCGGCATCAACGCCGCGAATGTCGGCATGACCGCGACGGAGACCACGACCTCGAACCCGCGCGTGCTCGCGGCCGACCCGATGGTCGAGCTGCGCGAGGCGAAGGCCGGAGAAGAGGAGCGCTGCGGCGGCATCGGCGAGGAGGACCTCGTCGTCCTCGTCCTGCCCTACATCCATTCCGCGCGCGAGGGCGTGCTGCGCCTCGGCGCGCTTCTGGAGCAGTATGGAACCTATGAATCCAACGGCATCGCTTTCAACGACGAAAACGAGGTCTGGTGGCTCGAGACCATTGGCGGCCACCATTGGATCGCGAAGAAAATTCCCGAGGATCGCGTCATCATCAACCCGAACCAGTTCGGTATGGACTCGTTCGATTTGGAGGACGCCTTCGGCGCGCAGGAGTCGCACCTCTGCTCGGCAGACCTCAGAGAGTTCATCGCGGAATACCATCTGGATTTGAACCAGAACGGGAAGTTCAATCCGCGGGACATCTTTGGTTCGCACCGCGACATGGACCACATCTACAACACGCCGCGCGCGTGGTTCATGGGCCGCTGCCTTGTGCCGCACACCTACCGCTGGGACGGCGAAAATGCGGACTTCACGCCCGAGAGCGACGACATCCCGTGGTCCTATGTCCCCGAGCGCAAGGTCGCCGCGGAGGATATTCAGTATCTGCTGTCCTCGCATTATCAGGGCACGCCGTATGATCCCTACGCGGGCCGCAACACGGAAAAGGGCGGCATTTACCGTCCCATCGGCATCAACCGCACGGGCGTGACGACGATCTGCCAGATCAGAAGCGACGTGCCCGACGCCATCAAGGGCGTCGAGTGGGTGTGCTTTGGCTCCACAACGTTTTCCGCGTGGCTGCCGGTGTACACGAATGTTCCGCAGATGCCGGACTACCTGAGTAAGGTGACGCTCGACGCCGAGACCGACAGTCTCTACTGGGTCAGCCGCTTTGTCGGCGCACTGGCCGACAAGTGCTACGGCTCGTGCATCCAGAGCGTCTGGGGCTATCAGGACGCCGTGAACATCCGAGGCCGCCAGATCGTCATCAAATACGACAGGCTGATGCGCGAGAGCGGTGACTTCACGCTCACCGTGCAGGCGAACGACGAGCTCTGCGCGATGGCGAAAGAGGAGAGCACGCAGATCCTCAACAAGGTGCTGCGCGCCGCCAGCGAGCAGATGAAAAACGGCTTCAGTTTTGCCGATACCTGTGTCAATAAATGAGAAAAGCGGCTTTCTCCCAAGCGGGAGAAAGCCGCTTTTTTGCTTCCTGCGGGGAGAAGGGAAAAGAGCTTGATCAATAAAAATCCTGTTTGCGGTCAATGAAAATACCGGTGCAGTCTGAAAATGCGTTGTAATTTCATCAAAATATTGCGACGATACAGTGAATTTTTGTTCATCCTCGACCAAAATAAAACGAATGTGAAAAAAGCGTTGCGATACCGCGAAAAAGGTGTTATCCTAACGCTGAAAATTGAACGAGGATAGAGGCGCGGCGCGCAAGAGTACCTTCGGAGTGAACAGGATGTTCCGAAGTGAAAGGGCAAGCCGCCGAAGGGTCGCTTTTCCTGGCCTGCAGGAGGGCGATGACCTGGGTCGTCGGAGAAGATCCGCCGGACTGCCACATTGTGGAGCGCTATCGAATCATAAAGCGGAGTGTTTATTCCGCTCCTTGTTTCCGCTATGATCTCCACAAGATCATAGCTTTTTTGTTATCCTTTTTCAATTTGACCCAGCCAAAACGAGAAAGGACGACAATCATGGAAGAAAAAAGAATCGTAAAGCCCTGGCAGGCAGGGCTGATGCTGCTCGTCGGCGTCGCCATTATCATCGTGGGACTTCTTGCAATGAAGCTCAATAACCGCATCGTGCTGGCGCTCGACGGCGTTATCATGTGTCTGATGGCGTGGAGCTTCGGCATCCCGTATGCGGAGCTGCAGCAGGGCATCAAGGAAACGGTCTCATCGATGATCGTGGCCATTTTGATCCTGCTGGCCGTCGGCGTGCTCGTCGGCACGTGGATGGCGAGCGGCACCGTGCCGGTCATGATCTACTGCGGCATGAAGGTGCTGACGCCGGGGCTGTTCCTGCCGGTCGTGTGCATCCTCTGCACGCTGATGTCCACCATGGCGGGCACGTCGTGGGGCACGCTTGCGACGGTCGGCGTCGCCTGCATGGGCGTTGCGCAGGGCCTCGGCGTGCCGCTGCCCGCGGCCGCGGGTGCGGTCTGCACCGGCGCGTTCTTCGGCGACAAGGTCTCGCCGCTGTCTGACTCTCCCGTCATCACCGCGACGGTGTGCGAGGTGCCGCTGATGGACGGCATTCGCCACGCGCTCATCTCCACGGGGCCTGCGTATCTCATTTCGCTCGTTTTCTACTTTGTTTACGGCCTGCGCTATGCAGGCGGCAGCGTCGGCGGGGAAGTGTATGAGGATATTCTTACGACCGTTTCCGCCGAATTTTGGCTCAGCCCCGTGCTGCTGCTTCCCGTGGCGGTCGTGGTCGTGCTGATTTTGATGAAAAAGCCCACGATCCCAACGTTTATCGCGGGCATCGCCGCGGGTGCGGTGATGGCGATGCTCTGTCAGGGCGTCAACCTGCACGACATTCTGACGGTCATGTACTCCGGCTTTTCTGCCGACACCGGCTCGGACGTCGTGAATTCGATGCTCAACCGCGGCGGCTTTACCTCAATGCTCTCGACCATCGGCCTTCTGATCGCGGCGGGCATCTTCGGCGCGCCGCTCCGCACGGCGGGCGTGGTGGACGTGCTGCTCGCCTTTGTGCAGCGCATCGCGAAGACCTCGCGCTCGATGTCGCTCGGCGTGCTCATCCTGCACGCGGTGTTTTTCACCATCACGGGCGCGTATTATGTGTCCTATCCCGTCGTCGGCGGCATGGTGAAGGACCTGTATCCGGAATATCATCTCGACCGCAAGAACCTGATGCGCACGATGCTCGACACCGGTACGGGCCTCGCCCCCATGGTGTCGTGGTCGACCACCGGCTCTTACACCGCCACGACGCTCGGTGTTTCCAATCTGGCGTTCGCGCCGTTTGCGCCGATGCTGTGGCTGTCAATCGTGTTTTCTGTCATTTACGCTGTGACCGGTATCGGTACGGCCAAGGAGGAGAAGGGAGCGAATTATGGAAAGAATTCTGCAGCGATGGTATGATATGATCTCCATCCGCTCGGTCAACGGACACGAGGCGCAAATGGCGGATTATGTGGCGAATGTCCTACGCGAGCTCGGCATGGACCCACACTACAGCTATTTTGAAGAGGACACCGCGCGCGAGCGCCCGTCTGTCTGGTCGGTGCTTGACAGTGGGCGGCCCGGCAAGACCGTGCTGCTCATCGGACACATCGACACTGTCGGCGTGTCTGACCGCTGGAAGACCGACCCGTTCACCCCCACGGAGATCGATGGAAAGGTCTATGGCCGCGGCGCGATGGACATGAAGGGCGGCCTCGCCGCAATTCTGGAGACGCTGACCTATTACGCCGCTCATCTCGACGAGATCAACGGCAAAATCCTCGCGTGCTTTGTTGCCGACGAGGAGGGCCTGAGTAAGGGCACCTATCAGCTCGTGGCGGAGGATGTCATTCATGCCGACTACGCCATCATGGGCGAGTGCCGCTACGACAATGTGGCCGTCGGCTTCCGCGGCCGCTACAGCTTTGAGGTGACTGTCCACGGGAAGTCTGCTCATGCGAGCCACTATCCCGAGGTCGGCGAGAACGCGCTTATTTCCGGCGGGCGGCTGGCTGCAGCCATCGAGGCGCTGCCGACGCTCCGACACCCTCACCTCAAGCACGGCACATGGTGCGTGCGCTATATGGAGGGCGGCAACCCCAGCACGCTCGTTGTGCCGGAGAAATGCTACCTCTTTGTCGACCGCTACGTCGTCCCCGGCGAAACAGATGAGACCTGCATCGCGCAGATCATGGAGGCGGCGGAGCAGCTCGGCCTTGCGGGTAAGGTCGACGTCCGCCTCAAACCGAGAAAATCGCCCTATATGCAGTCGTTCGCGGTGGAGGAGGATCATCCGCTCGTCAAAATTTTGCAGGAGGAGTTTTACTCCGTCACGGGCAAGGATCTTCCGTGCGCGTATGACGCCTCGGTCTGCGATTCGAACATTCTGGCCGTTTCCCTCGGCATTCCGGTCGTGACGTTCGGCCCGTCGGGCGGCAACATGCACGGAGACAATGAGTATGGATACGCCTGGCAGGTCAAAAACTGCGGCGAGGTCTACCGCCGCACCGTCGCGCGCCTATTGAGCGGCGAAGTATAAAGTACAAAAAGAGATGGCTTTCTGCCGTCTCATCTTCTTTTTCAATTTCATGCAGATTTTACATTTTTTGCTGGAAGTTGACAAACAATTCTGATATACTATATTCGATAGAGTTTAGAGAGAAGAGAGGAGAAGCGAAACAGGATGGATACTTACAACGAAATTGATTTTAACGAGAAAAAAGGCTTCATCTGCGATATGGACGGCGTCATCTACCACGGCAACCGTGTGCTGCCGGGCGTAGCCGAGTTCATCCAGTGGCTGCACGATGAAAACAAGGAATATCTGTTCCTGACGAACAACAGCGGCTACACGCCGCGCGAACTCAGCCAGAAGCTCGCACGCATGGGCCTCGACGTGACGGAGGAGCACTTCTATACGAGCGCGCTCGCGACCGCGGCGTTCCTGCGCGATCAGGCACCGGGCTGCTCGGTCTTCGCCATCGGTGAGGCGGGGTTACTCAACGCGCTCTACAACGCGGGCATCACGATGAACGACGTGAACCCCGACTACGTTGTCGTGGGCGAGGGGCGGTCCTATTCGCTCGACACGCTGACGAAGGCGACGAATCTCGTCTGGAAAGGCGCAAAGCTCATCGGCGCGAATTCCGATGTCTCCGGCCCCATCGAAAACGGCATTGTGCCTGCCTGCCGCGCGCTCGTCGCGCCGATCGAGATGGCGACCGGTACGCAGGCCTACTTCTGCGGCAAGCCGAACCCGCTGATGATGCGCACGGGGCTCAGAATGCTGCATTGCCACTCGGGCGAGGCCGTCATGGTCGGCGACCGGATGGACACCGACGTCATCTCCGGCATGGAGAGCGGCATGTCCACGGTGCTGGTGCTCTCGGGCGTCTCGACGCGCGAGACGATCAAGACCTACGCGTACCGCCCGAGCATGGTCCTAAACGGTGTGGGCGACATCGTGAGCCTCGCCCGCGGGGAAAAGACGGAAGCCTGAAAAGCAAAAAAGAAGAGCGCCGCTGCTTATGCAGCGGCGCTTTTGCCGTATGTTGTTGTGAAGATTCAGTTTTCCTCCCCCTGTGCGCGCAGGCCTGCGACGGACGAGATCGGCAGCGAGAAGCAGATCGCGCCCGCTTTCGTACCGGGGCCGGCCTGCTCGTTGATCGAGCGCATGATGGCGGCCTTTTCGTCCCTGTGGGCGATGATGTAGATCATATCCTTTTCGTCGGCAAGGCTGACGCTGAAGAATTTTTCTCCGCGCGTGCCGCCCGTGCCCTTGGCGTGCAGCACCGTGCCGCCGCCCGCGCCCGCGGCGCGCGCCGCGTCCATGACAAAGTCGGAATAGCCTTCGTTTAAGATGACGGTGATAAGTTCGTGTTCAAAGTTCATGTTCGGCGCTCCTCCTGCTTTGAGATCGTCGGTGAGATAGGACAGTATTTTGCCGCCGGCCACGCTCTTGAGCGGCACGGTCAGCATGACGCCGTTGCCCGGAATATCGATAAAGAGCTTGCGCTTGGCGGATCTGATGAGCGAATCCGCCTCCTGCGCGCTGCCGACGGCGGCAATGACGCACTTTTCCGTCGCGTCCAGCCCGTAGATGGCGAGGTGCTCACTCGTGGCCGTGCCGCGCGCGGGCATGCTCAGGATGAGGTGCAGCCCCGCCGCGTGGTAGAGCGAGCACATTGCTTCGCCGCGGTCGTGATCCGTGATGGCAATGATATAGTAGAGTTCCATGTCAGCAGGCCTCCCACAGTTCGATGATCTCGTTGTCGCCAAAGTCTGGGAGCTGGGGCTCCTGCGAAGCATGGCGGGATTTGACGACGTAGATGGCTCCCATCACCTGCACGGTGATGAGCGGCATCATCGCGACGAGCGCGACAAGGCCGAACGCGTCCGTCATCACGCTGCCGCCGAGCGCCTCGCACGCGCCCGTGGCAAACGGCAGCAT
>CALAAN010000238.1 GCA_937884915.1 uncultured Oscillibacter sp. | reverse complement strand
AAGTGTCTTAAGCTCAATCGAAGTGCGCGAGTCGCCGAACTTCTTGATGAGCGAGAGCAGCTGGTCGAGCTGCTGGGTATCGCGCACGGCGAAGCGGAGCAGCGCATTGAACTCGCCCACCACATGATAGTGGCTGATGATGGCGCTCTGAGACGCGCAGAAATCGCAGAATTTGTCGTACTTGTCCGGCTCGAGCGCGACGGAGATAAAGCCCGTGATGTTGCAGTCGAGTTTTGTACGGTCGATGTCGATGTGATAGCCGCGGATCACGCCGCTTTCCTCCATCCGGCGAATGCGTTCCGACACGGCGGGCGGCGTCAGCCCCACAAGGTCTCCCATGCGGCGCAGCGTGCAGCGGCTGTCGTCCTGGAGGAGGTTGAGGATTTGGTAGTCAGTCCGATCCATCATATTCTCCCTCTACCGTTCTCTTACACGATCTCGCCGCGCTTGATAACGGTTTTTGCAAGATTGCTGCCAACGCGGTAGCAGATGTAGTCGAGGTCGGGCGCATCCCAGATGACAAGGTCGCCCAGCTTGCCCTCTTCGACCGAGCCGACCTTGTCGGCAAGGTCGATCGCCGCGGCGCCGTTGAGCGTGACGGCCGTGAGGACCTCCTCCGGCGTCAGCTTGTACTTGAGGCAGCCGAGGTTGATGACAAACTGCATGTTGAGGCACGGGCAGGAGCCGGGGTTGAAGTCCGTCGCCATCGCGACGGGCACGCCGGCTTTGACCATGTCGCGCGCGGGCGCGAACACCGCGCCGAGGTTGAAGCTCGTCGCGGGCAGCAGGCACGCAATGACGCCGCCCTTTGCCATGGAGGCGATACCCTCCGGCGGGCAGACAATCAGGTGCTCCGCCGAGATCGCGCCGATCTCACCGGCGAGCTGGCTGCCGCCGATGGCTTCGATCTCGTCGGCGTGGATCTTCGGGCGCAGGCCGTACTTAAGGCCCGCCTCGAGCACCTGACGGGACTCTTCAACGGTGAAGGTGTCGGCCTCGCAGAAGACGTCGCAGAACTTGGCGATGCCCTGCTCTTTGACCTTGGGCATCATCTCCTCGCAGACGAGGCGGACGTATGCCTCGCGGTTGGACTTGTACTCCGCGGGGACGAGGTGCGCGCCCATGAAGGTCGCGACGAGGTCCATGCGGTGGTGATCGTTGAGGTCCTTGATGACCTCGAGCGCCTTGAGCTCATGCTCGGTGGCGAGGCCGTAGCCGCTCTTGGCCTCGACCGTGGTGGTGCCGAAGCCCATCATCTCGTCGAGCGCCTTGGAGGCCTTGGCGGCGAGCTCCTGCTCGCTGGCCTGACGGGTGGCGTTCGTCGTGGACTGAATGCCGCCGCCCGCGTTCTGAATTTCAAGATACGTCGCGCCGTGGAGCTTGAGACCCAGCTCGTTCTGGCGCCAGCCGCCGAAGATGAGGTGGGTGTGGGCGTCGACAAGGCCGGGGGTGACGAGATTGCCGCCCGCGTCGACGACCTCCGCGCCCTCGACGGCGGGAACAGCGCCGGTGCCGACGGAGGCGATGACGCCATCCTCAATGAGCACCCACGCATCCTTTAAGAATTTGATCTTGCCCTGCTCTTCGCCGCGATGGGCGGATTTGCCCTCCGGCGTCGCCAGCAGGCCGATGTTTTTGACCAGTAACTTTTTCATAGTAAATGTTGTCCTTTCCCCAAATAGAAGGAATCAAAAGGGCGTCGCAGACTTTGCGCCGCGCACGGCGCAAACAATTTTGATCGTTTTTCTGACGACACGCGCGTCAGAAAAACACTTCTCGCCCTGCAAACGTGCGCGCCTACGGCGCGTGCGCTGCAGCGGGGCGCATCCAGCTCAAAAAAGGGGCTTTTTACAAAGCCCCTTTTTTGAAGTAATCTTTTAGTGCATGTATTCCTTCACGGCCTTTTCGCAGAGCTCTTCGTCCGCGACGTAAGGCATGGTGATGTGATCCTGACCCTCGTACATCTTGTTGTACTCGGCAACGGTGGTCATGGCGTTCTCGTTGCGCGCCCAGCTGCGGCGGGCAACGCCGACCATGGTATCCCAGGGCATGGACATCTTCAGGATGGTGTCGACACGCTCGGAGCCGTCGAGGACCATGCCGAAGCCGCCGTTGATGGCGCGGCCGATGCCCGTACCACCGCCGTTGTGCAGGGCGATGTAGCTCATGCCGCGGGCAGCGTTGCCGGCGTAGCACTGGGTCGCCATCTCGGCCATGATGTTGGAGCCGTCCTTGATGTTGGAGGTCTCACGGAAGGGCGCGTCGGTGCCGCCGGTGTCGTGATGGTCACGGCCAAGGATGACGGGGCCAATCTCGCCGTTGCGGACCATTTCGTTGAACTTGAGCGCGAGGTTCATACGGCCCATGGCATCCTGATAGAGGATACGGCACTGGGTACCGACGACCAGCTTGTTCTTCTCCGCGTCGCGGACCCAGACATAGTTGTCGTAGTCCTGATAGCGACGGTTGTGGGCCTTGATGTACTCGGCGGCAGCCACGTCGGTCTTGTGCAGATCCTCGGGGTTGCGGCTCAGGCAGCACCAACGGAACGGGCCATAGCCGAAGTCGAACAGGCACGGACCAAGGATATCTTCGACGTAGGAGGGGAAGATGAAGCCGTCGAGGTCGTTCTCGCCGTTCTTGCAGATGCTCTTCACGCCGGAATCGTAAACAGCCTTGAGGAAGCTGTTGCCGTAGTCGAAGAAGTAGGTGCCGCGCTCGTGGAACTTGCAGATCATCTCATAGTGATGCTGCAGGGTCTTGTCGACGAGGACGCGGAAGCCTTCGGGATCCTTGTCGAGCATCTCGGTGCGCTGCTCGAAGGTGAGGCCCTGCGGGCAGTAGCCGCCGTCGTAAGGAACGTGGCAGGAGGTCTGGTCGCTCATCAGGTCGACGTGGACGTTGTTGTCATACAGGTACTCGAGCAGGTCGACGATGTTGCCGCAGTAGGCGACAGCGCAGGGCTTGCCTTCCTTCTGGTGCTCGAGGGCGATCTTGGTGGCCTCCTCGAGAGAGTCGGTGCGGTGGCTGACCCAGCCCTGGGTGTAGCGGGTGTCGATACGGGAATCGTCGACCTCGGCGATGATGGAGGCAGCGCCCGCGATCTCAGCAGCCTTGCCCTGAGCGCCGCTCATGCCGCCTAAGCCCGCGGAGATGAACAGACGGCCGGCGAGGTTCTGGTCGTGGGGGATGCCGAGCTTCAGACGGCCGGCGTTGAGCAGCGTGTTGAACGTGCCGTGGACGATGCCCTGGGGGCCGATGTACATCCAGCCGCCGGCGGTCATCTGACCGTAGTTGGCGACGCCGAGCGCGGCAGCGCGGTTGAAGTTCTCCTGGTCATCGAAGGTACCGACCATCAGGCCGTTGGAGATGATGACGCGCGGAGCCATCTTGTGGGAGTGGAACAGGCCCAGAGGATGACCGGACATGACAACGAGGGTCTGCTCGTCGGTCAGCTGCTCGAGGTACTTCTTGATCAGGCGGTACTGCATCCAGTTCTGGCAGACCTGGCCGGTCTCACCGTAGGTGACGAGCTCATAGGGATACAGAGCAATGTCGAAGTCGAGGTTGTTGTCGATCATGACCTGAATGGCCTTGCCCTCGATGCACTTGCCCTTGTACTCGTCGATGGGCTTGCCGTAGAGCTTGCCCTCGGGACGGAAGCGGTAGCCGTAGATACGGCCATGCTCTTCGAGCTCCTGCGCAAACTCCTTGGCCATCTGCTCGTGATGGTCGGGGTGGATATAACGCAGAGCGTTCTTGATGGCGAGCGCCTTATCGGCCTCGGTCAGATGGGATTCGCGGCGGGGTGCGCGACGGTAGCCCTCTTCGAACTTCGGGTATTCGGGAAGCTCGTAGTCCAGCTTGATCGTCATCGCATCGTCTGCAAGATTGATCATGGTGGGTTCCTCACTTTCATAAAAATATTTCTGTAAAAACCGATAAAAATGAAAACAGAATTCTCACTTTTCTTTACAACTTGCATTATAGCAAAGATGTGCTATAATGAAAAGTACTTAATTTATCTGCATACCATACCACAAAAGTATGACATGGAGGACAAGCGATGAAGCTCAGACAGCTGGAATACTTCTGCGCGGTGGCGGAGGAGAAAAGCATCTCTGCCGCGGCGCGTGAGCTGCATGTGGCGCAGCCGCCGATCTCGCGCCAGATCGCGCAGCTCGAGGAAGAGCTCGGCGTGCAGCTTTTCCTGCGCGGCAGCAAGGGCATGTCTCTCACCGATGCGGGGCAGAGCCTGTATCAGCAGACGCAGCAGATCTTTCAGGACATCCGCCGTGTGGAGGACAGCGTGCGCAGTGTGGGCAAGGGCATGAGCGGGCGCATCAAGCTCGGCGTCATCTATTCGGCGATGCCGTATGCGTTACATTATATAAATGAATATCACGGCCGGTATCCCCAGGTGGAGCTTTTCATCCGCGTGGGCTCGCCGCAGGAGCTTATCGAAGCGCTCAACCGCGGCGAGCTGCACGCGCTGTTCCTGCGCACCGCCGCGCGCGAGCCGAGCGGATTGCAGGAGCGTATTCTGGGCGAGGACGCGCTCGAGCTCATCATGCGCGAGGACTTGGACCCCGCGCCAGAGCTTTCCGAGGTGCCCATCGAACGGCTCGAGGGCGTGCCGATGTGCCTTCTGCGCTCGGACGACCTCTGGAGCTATAACGACTTTTTAGTGCAGGAGTGCCAGCGCAGCGGCTTTACGCCGAATGTGACCTGCCACTGCTACGATACGCCCATGGCGATGCAGATGGTGCTCTCGGGCTTTGGCATCAGCTTTCTGCCCAAATCCATCCTCAGTACGCATCCGGGCGCGCCGTTAAAGGCCAAGCCCGTGCGCGGCCTGCCGATCCGCTCGTATGCCGTTTTGGCATGGAACAGCGCAGTGCTGAGCGCCCCGTGCGTGCAGCGCTTCGTCGAGGAGAGGATGACTTAAAAAATTTAAGCCCGCGTTGAAAAAAGAAAAAGAAAACCTGTTTACTCCCCCGATAGGCCGCGATATAATGGCGGCGCTGAACAAAAATGGACGGGCGCAGCGCGCTCGTCTGAGCAAAATGACGATACAAAATAATTGACGGAGGAAAACAACCATGGCAAAGTTGATCGAATGCATCCCCAATTTCAGCTGCTCCAAGGAAAAGGACGAGGCCACCTATAACGCCCTCGTCGAGACCGCGAAGAGCGTTCCCGGCTGCACCCTGTTTGACGCCCAGAGCGACGGCAACCACAACCGCTGCGTCTTCACCCTCATCGGCTCTCCCGAGGCCATCGAGGAGGTCGCCTTCCAGCTGACGAAGGTCGCCACCGAGCGCATCGACATGCGCAAGCATCACGGCGAGCACAAGCGCATGGGCGCTACCGACGTTATCCCCTTCGTTCCCCAGATGGACGTGACCGTCGAGGAAGCTGTCGAGATGTCCAAGCGCGTTGCCCAGCGTATCTGGGACGAGCTGAAGGTTCCCTCCTTCCTGTATGAGGACAGCGCCACCCGTCCGGAGCGCCGCAACCTCGCCACCTGCCGCAAGGGTGAGTTCGAGGGCATGCCCGAGAAGCTCCTGCAGCCCGACTGGGCTCCCGACTACGGCGAGCGCAAGATCCACCCCACCGCCGGCATCACCGCCATCGGCGCCCGTATGCCGCTGGTCGCGTTCAACTGCAACCTCGAGACCTCTGATGTTGAGGTCGCCAAGAAGATCGCCAAGGTCATCCGCGGCTCTTCGGGCGGCTTCCGCAGCTGCAAGGCCATGGGCTTCATGCTCGAGGACCGCGGCATCGCGCAGGTCTCCATGAACATGGTCAACTACGAGGATACCCCGCTGTATGTCACCTATGAGATGATCAAGGCCCTCGCCGAGCGCTACGGCACCCGCGTTATCGAGAGCGAGATCGTCGGCCTGACTCCCGCCAAGGCCCTGATCGACTGCGCCGAGTTCTACCTCAAGGCCAAGGACTTCGACTGCAAGAAGCAGGTCATGGAGTATCACCTGATCGACATGGAATAAAAAATTCAAAGAAGCGGCGCTGCCGCTCCTTTGAGCGCCCACTCAAGGCGGCTCGCCGCCTTGAGTGGAATTTTCAGCGCGCGGCATTCACCATGTCGCGCGCTGCGAAGTATCGCTGCGGACGCACATGTCGTCCTCCGCGATGAATTAAATTTATTTGCCGCCGGTGGGCGGCAAAGTCTGCGACGCTGATCGAGTTCTGCGCGGGTGTTGGCTGCTCCAGGAGGGGCGGCTGACCGTAAAGGTGCGGCGATGCCCGCGCGGGACGAAGACGGCGTGAAATGATGAAAGGAAATATTCAACATGATGAAGTTAGCTGAAATGACCGTTACCGGCTTTGCCGATACCGTTGCTTCCGATGCTCCCGCGCCGGGCGGCGGCTCCTGCGCCGCGCTCTATGGCTCCATCGGCGCCGCGCTGACCGCGATGGTCGGCGGCCTCACCCAGGGCCGCAAGAAGTATGCCGAGTATGCCGAGCATGCTGCCGAGGTCGAGAAGAAGGGCAACGAGCTCAAGACCCGCCTGCTCGACGTTATGGACCGTGACACCGAGGCGTTCAATGTCGTCTCCGACGCGTTCGGCATGCCCAAGGCGACCGACGAGGAGAAGGCTGCCCGTTCCGCCGCCATCCAGAACGGCCTGAAGGGCTGCACCAAGACCCCGATGGAGATGATGGAGCTTATCGACGAGACCCTGACGCTCGCGCAGTCCCTGCTGGGCCGCTTCAACGACACCTCCGCGAGCGACCTGGGCGTTGCGTTCCTGTCCCTCAAGGCCGGTATCCAGGGCGCGTGGCTCAACGTGCTCATCAACATCGGCTCTCTGAAGGATCAGGAGTTCGCCGCTGAGTACCGCGCCAAGGGCGAGGCTCTGCTCGCGCACGCGCTGCCCCTTGCCGACGAGTGCTACGCTGAGATCGTGAAGCTCATCGAGGGTTAAGCAGAAATTTTCATCAAAAAATGGCTTCGGTGCGCGCACACCGAAGCCATTTGTGATTTGCAAAGGAGTTGTATTTCCATGACTATCCAGCATTTAACGCCGAGCGACTACATTACGACGAAGTGGTCCGGCGGACTCACGACCCAGCTCGGCATCGCGCCCGCGGGCGCGGTGTACGCCGACAGAGACTTTCTGTGGCGGCTGAGCTCCGCGACGGTCGAGGACTCGGAGTCCGACTTCACGGCCCTGCCCGACTATGAGCGCCTGATCTCGACGCTCGAGGGCACGATCGAGCTCAACCATAACGGCGGCGAAAAGCTGACGCTGAACCCCTACGAGGTCCACCGCTTCGACGGCGGCGACAGCACGCATTCCTGGGGCCGCTGCCGCGACTTTAACCTCATGCTCCGCAAGGGCAGGTGCGAAGGAAAGATGCGCGGCGAGCACCTTGCGGCGCTCGAGCGCAAGACCGTCCACGGCTGCGAGGGCATGACGCTCATCTACTGCGGCGCGGGCGAGGTCAACGTCATCGTCGGCGGCGAGAGTGTCGCGCTCAAGCCCAGCGAGGCCGCGCGCCTTGACGGCTACACGGGTGAGATCAAGCTCTGCTCCAAAGCGGGCGCAAAGCTGATGCTCGCCAAGGCGAAAGAAATCTAAAAAGAAATGAAAAAGGAGAGGCGAAAAGCCTCTCCTTTTTTAGTCTTCAAAGTCGTTCGGGTCTTCGTCGGTCTGCTTGCGGAAGCGGTCGAGCGCAACGAGGACGGCGGCCGCCGCGGCGATGACGGCAAGAACGCCGACGAGAATGGATACGCATTTTTTCATGTTGGTTCCTCCTGTTATAGTAAAGTGTGGAATGGGTTACAGTTCAGCGGAAATGATATCATAGACCTGCTGCAAAAACGTAGCCTGATCGTTTGTAGTGCAGCGGAGCGTTTTGCCGTCTATGGCGGTGAAAATGTTCAGGGTGCCGTAAAAATCCCTGCACTGGATGAACGTGCCTTTGCCGGTGCTGCCGTCGGGGAAGCTAGTCGGGCCGAAGTTAAAGCTCAAGTCCCAGATGAAGTCGCCGTCCTTCGGCTGGTGGATACTGCCGCCGTCCGGCGACAGCAAATTGATGAGCGAGCGACGGTACTTCTGCTGCGCAAAAAGGTCGATGAGCTGCGAGCAGCATTCGTCCTCTGCGGAAAGCTCAAACGAGGTGAACTCCGTATCGGGGACACGACGATAATAGCCGGTGATCGAATTGCACTGCGTGAGATCCACCTTGCCGAGCTCTTGCAGTGTCATCGGACGCGTGTAGATCAGCGCCGCGGCGATGAGGACGAGGAGAATGCCGAAGAAAACAATGTGTCGTCTTTTCATTAAAGCAACCTCATAGTCCGTTATTGCGCGTCAGAGGAGAGCATATCATAGAACTGCTGCAAAAATGCCTTCTGGCCGCTCGTGGTGCAAAGCATGAGTTTATTGCCG
>CALAAN010000237.1 GCA_937884915.1 uncultured Oscillibacter sp. | reverse complement strand
AATTTAGTCGTGGTGCTCCTCGTCCCAGAGCTTTTCGGCCTCGGGGCGCCAGCAGGCGGCGTAGGACTTGCACTTGCTGCACAGGTGCTCCACGCTCTCGGGCGCTTCCAGGTCGGTCGAATGCGCGCCAGAGCGCGCGACCATCTGGGGCAGGTATTCGGGATTTTCCAGCATCGGGCAGGGGCGCAGGTGGTTGTTGTTGAACGGCTGGCCCTTGCGGTACTCCATGAAAAGCGGCTGCTGCAAGCATTCGAGGAAGCTCTTTTCGCGGATGTTCGCGCCGGAATAGTGGATAAACACGCAGGGTTCGACGTCGCCCGCGGCGTTGATGTGGCAGTAGAGCTTGCCGCCGGCGATGCAGCCGCCTGTGAACTCGCCGTCGTTCTGGAAGTCGATGGCGAAGATCTCCTTGCCGCCGGTGAGACCGCGGATCTCGCGCACGCGGTCTTTCATATAGGCGCGCTGCTCGGGATTAAGCAGCAGGTCGGTCGTCGCGCCCATGCCGACGGGCATGTAGTGGAAGTACCAGGCGAAAAAGCAGCCCTTGGAGATGAGCAGGTCGAGGAACTCGTCGCTCGTGACGACCTTGTAGTTCTTGCTCGTGTAGCAGATGGAGACGCCGAACGGAATGTGGTTTTTGTGCATCAGGTCCATCGCGGCGAGCGCCTTTTCAAAATGTCCCGCGCCGCGGCGGCCGTCATTGGCGTCCTCAAAGCCTTCGATGCTGACCGAGACGATGAAGTTGCCCACGCGCTTGAGCTCGTCGCAGAAGGTCTGGTCGATGAGCGTGCCGTTCGTGAAGGCGTGGAAGGCGATGTCGCGGTGCTTTTCACACAGGCGGAAAATGTCTGCCTTGCGCATAAGCGGCTCGCCGCCGGTGAAGAGGCAGGCGTGGGTGCCGAGCTCTGCGCCCTCGGTCAGCACGCGGTCCATCTCCTCAAAGGTGAGGTTCTGCTTGTGGCCGTACTCCGCCGCCCAGCAGCCCGCGCAGCGCATATTGCAGGCGCTCGTCGGGTCCATGAGGACGATCCACGGGATGTTGCAGTCATACTTTTCGGAGTTTGCCCGCGCCTGCTGGAAGCCGCGGAAGCCGCCCTCATAGGCAGCGGCTGTCAGGAAGGTGCGAAGAAGGTAGGGGTCACACTCGCGCAGCAGGCGCTCGGCGTAGTGCGCCCACTTGCTGTTGGGGTCGTTTGCGATCTGATGCAGCATCTCAAAGGTCTCCGGCGTCCAGACACTGGAGTGGATCTTCTGGACCATGTTGACAAAGTCGTTTGCGACGGTGCAGACGTCCTTCGTCTGGCTTTTTCTGATGAGGGAGTCGAGCATGGTCTCAAAGGCCTTGCGCTCTGCTGCATGGGCGATCTTCTCTGCTGCGTTCATAATATCACGATTCCTTTCCCTGCCCGCGGTGCGGGCATCCTAAAAATTCAGGAGGAAAGGGCGCGATCCTTTCCCTCCGTTGCCTGTGCGGCGATTTTCTGGAGCTTTTCCATGCGCGCATCGAGCTGTGCGCTGATCTCGGCGCACTCATAGAGCTCGCGCTCCACGTATTCCATTTCGGGGAGATTTTTCTTGTAGCGGATTTTATGCTCAAGGCTGGCCCACCAATCCATCGAGATCGTGCGGAACTGCACTTCGACCTTCATGAGCCGCTTCTGGTCATGCAGGAAGATGGGCGTTTCGACGATGAGATGGAGGCTGCGGTAGCCGTTGGGCTTGGGGTTTGCGATGTAGTCCTTGCGCTCTAAGAGCGTGATGTCGTCCTGACGCAAAAACGCCTCGGAGAGCTTGTAAATGTCGGCGGGGTGCGAGCAGATCACGCGCACGCCCGCGATGTCGTTCAGATTCTTTTCAATGCTCTCCACCGTGAGCGGATAGCCGCGGCGGGTGAGCTTTTCCATGATGCTCTCGGGGGACTTGAGGCGGGTCTTGATCGTTTCGATGGGGTTGCGGTCATATTGAAGCGAGAGCTCCTCGTTGAGCACGTTGAACTTCGTCTCGACCTCCATGATCGCGCAGCGGTAATAGCTCATCAGCTCGCGGTACGGCTGGGAATAGGTCTGCACCCACTGCTGCACCTCGCCGCGGGAGAGACGGGAGAGCAGCACCTGTTCAAGATAAGCGCGATCGACAAGCGGACGGATCGGCATTGTCATCAGCTCCTTTGTATCAGCATTTCATGTCCCGCACGGAAAAATGCGGGCTCACAGAAAAAGCATAGCAAAGAAGCACCGCGCTTTCAATGGGCGGGCTGTAAACTTTTTTTGGTCACGGCGCGAAAGAGAACAATCCTGCCGTTAACACCAACTTAACAAAGGGCAATGTCGAAAACTATGGACAAAAGGAGCCGCGTATCCGATTTTCAGACAGCGGCGCGCAAATGTCACAGAAGACAAAATAAAAGAAAACGTCCTTTCCATCGGGAAAGGACGTTCAAAAACGATATTCAGAAAAGGGCTTTATGTACCGGCTACATGTGCCGTCATCATCTGCCAGAGGATGGAGAGCTGCTGCGTGGAGATGAGCACATAGGCCAGAATGAAGACGAACCAGAGCTTCTGCATGTTCTCCTCTTTTTTGCAGAGGAAATAGCAGTAGGAAAAATACGCCACGGCGTCCACAATCAGAACCGTGAGGAACATGACGAGAAAACCCTGCTCGCTCTGCTCGGCAGTGCCGGTGTAGAGCGAGAGGAGAGAGTAATATAAAAATGTGGCGGTGAAGGGCCACTTGAGCTTGCGCCAGTCGTGGATGCGGTCTTTCTTATTCATGGAAGCGCTCCTTTTTGCGTTTTCCCCAGTATACCCTGCGGCACGGCAGATTGCAAGGGGGAATGGCCTTGCCAAGCGGGCGCGCCATGTGGTATACTGCAAAAAAGAGGTGATATACATGCTGGATACGTTGATCCGCGGCGCGAAGATCGTCGACGGCACGGGAAAGGCGGCGTTCACGGCGGACGTCGGCATTCTGGACGGCATGATCGAAGAGGTCGGGGATTTGTCAAACGCGCAGGCATTCGAGACCATCGAGGCCGCGGGCCGCGTCCTGACGCCGGGCTTTATCGACATGCACCGCCACGCCGACGCGGCGCTGTTCCGCGAAGGCTTTGGCGAGGCGGAGCTCTGCCAGGGTCTTACGACGCTTGTGAACGGCAACTGCGGCATGTCGCTTGCGCCGCTCTCGGGCGCGCACGCGGACGAGTGCGCGAAATATCTCGCGCCCATCACGGGGAACATCCCGCCGGAGCTGCGCTTTGCGTCCATCGACAGCTATTTCAAGGCAGCGCAGGGGCGGGGACTGCCGCTCTCGTGCGCGGAGCTCATCGGCATGGGTACGCTGCGCACGCTTGCCGCGGGCTTTACGACGGGCGATTTGTCACCGCTTGAGCTGCGCGAAATGCACTATCATATGGAGGCGGCGCTCGCTGACGGCGCGTGCGGCGTGTCGCTCGGCCTTGGCTACGCGCCGGAGATCTTCTACTCGACCGACGGGCTCATCCGCGCGCTCGCGCCGCTGCACCGGAGCGGTGTGCCCATCTGCGTCCACATGCGGCAGGAGGGCGACGGCGTGGTCGATGCGCTGCGCGAAATGCTTGCGGTCGCCCGCGCGCTGCAAACGCCGCTGGAGGTCAGCCATCTCAAGGCCATCGGGGGACGCAACGCGCGAAAGGCCGTGCCGGAAATGCTCTCGCTCATTGAAAAGGCGCGGCAGGATGGGCTCGACGTCATGTGCGACGTGTACCCCTACACCGCAGGCTCGACGCAGCTCATCCATGTGCTGCCGCCGGAATTTCAGGAGGGCGGCACGGAGGCGCTGACTAGGCGCCTGCTCGATCCCACCGCGCGGAAGGAAATGCGCGCGCGGATGGAGACGGGCAGCGACTTTGAAAACATCACGCTGCTCGTCGGTTTTGACAATGTAGTAGCCATCGGGCTCCGGACGGACGAATACCGCCGCTTTGAGGGAAAGAGCGTCGCCGAGATCGCGCGGACGCTTCAAAAGGACCCGTTCGACGCGCTCTTCGGCCTGCTGGCGACGGAACAGTGCGAAACGGGGATGATCGACTACATTTCGGACGAAGCGGACGTGCGGGATATTCTGCGCGCGCCGTTCTCGGGCGTTATTTCAGACGCGACGTACCCCAGCGGCGGACGCGTGCACCCGCGCGTGTACGGCACGTTCGCGCGGTTCATCGAAAAATATGTCGTGCGGGAGTGTGTGCTCACGCTCGAGCAGGCTGTGCACAAGGTGACGGGGCACGCGGCGGAACGCTTTGGCTTTGAGAAAAAGGGCGTCATCGCGGCGGGCATGGACGCGGACCTTTTGCTCTTCTCGCCCGAAAACGTCTACGAGCACGGCACGTACGCGCGGCCCAACGTGCCCGCGACGGGCTTTGACGAGGTATTCGTGCTCGGCGAGCGCGTGATCGAAAACGGCGTGTACCGCGGCGGCAGCAGCGGCGAGATGCTGGGAGCGCGGATGGGATACTGAAAATCTTAAAAAAGATTTCAGATGTATTTTCGCCGCCGTATGATATGCTGTTCGCGGAGAAAAAAGATTGCGGAGGCTTGATCAAGTGGAGCACTTTTGGGATACGGTGGATACGATCGGCGAGAGCTTTGGCTTTTCGCTCTTCGGCGCGCGGCACTTAGTGACGCTTGCGCTGTATATCGGCTTTGCCGCGCTGAGCTGCAAGCTCTACAAGGCGGCGGACGGGAAAAAGCGGGCGCAGCTGCGAAAGCTTTTTGCGATTCTCCTGCTCGCGGACGAGGCGTTCAAGCAGATCGGCTTGCAGATCGGCGGGAATTTCACGTGGGAATACCTGCCGCTGCACCTGTGCTCGATCAACATTTTCCTCATCGCGCTGCACGCGTGGAGGCCGAGCAAGCTGCTCGACAATTTCCTCTATTTCATCTGCATTCCCGCGGCGACGGCGGCGCTGCTGTTCCCGACGTGGACATCGCTTCCGGCGGTGAACTTCATGTTCTGGCACTCGACGAGCGTGCACATCCTGCTTGCGACCTATCCCATCATGCTGTTTTCGGGCGGCGACATCCGGCCGAGCGTCAGGTACATGGGCAAGTGCTTCTTGCTGCTGCTGGCGATGGCGGTGCCGATCTTGGGAGTCAACCTGCTGCTCGATACGAACTATATGTTTCTGATGTATGCGCCGGACGGCAACCCGCTCGCATGGTTCCGCGACCGCTTCGGTTACCACTGGATCGGCTTCCCCGTGCTGCTCGCAGCAGTGTTCGCGCTGATGGACGTGCCGATTCTGCTCCGGAAGCGGAAAGAAAATAAAGCGCTCAGCGCGATAAAATAAAAAAGCGGATGGGCCGAGGAAACATCAAGCCCCATGTTCGCACCGTCAAGGTGCCGAGCATGGGGCTTTTTGCAGATCGGGAGTATGGACGCAATAAAACGGTCGGGATAAGGATGTTCTTTCATCGGCGAGTATAGTATACTCGGCTTAGCTCAATAAATCAGAATTTAGAAGGGAGCGTTGTAATGTTCATATTTTTATCTGTTTGTTCATTATTAGTACCACTATCCATGATTCTATTGGGCTATAAATGGAAAGATAACCCACCTAAAGATAGGCAAGGGGGGACAGGGTATCGAACTACGATGTCAAGGTTAAATGACGAAACATGGAAATATGCACACAAATGTTGGGGCAGGATAAATTTTGCCTTGGGAATTATCCTGGCAATACTATCAATTTTTGCTTTAATTTTAGCGAGAGATGATACAAATTTTGAAATGATTTCTGCCTATTTAGTGCTTTTACAATTAGGAATTATGCTACTTACAATTATTCCAACAGAATTTTTGCTGCATAAGTGTTTTACAAAATCAGGAAAGAAGAAATAAACAACTTCCAATTTGCCGTATTCGTTCCTAACAGGATTTGGGGCAGGCATGCCCCGACAGGAAGCTGTCCCAAAGGGGCGAGAATTGAAAATTTGCGGCCATGGGACGATCCGTGCGCTCAGAAACAATAGAAAAACCAGAACTGCGCGGCAAATTCTGCTGACAGTTCTGGTTTTTCTTGACGGGAGAGGGGCTTTCTGATAGGGTAAAGTCAAACTGGAGAATTGACGCCCGATGCACTATGCATCGGGCGCGGGGAGGGAAACGCGTGGAAGAAAATCTGTTTCGCTCCATCCCGCGGGTGGACGAGCTGCTCGGTCGGGACGAGCTCAAATCGTCGGCGCTGCCGCCGGTGCTGCTGCGCGAGAGCGTGCGCGAGGAGCTGGATGCGCTGAGAGACGAAGTGCGCGGCGGCCTTTCCACGCTGCCGGAGACCGGCGCGCTCTGCGCGCACATTCTGGCGCGGGCGGAGGAAAAGCAGCTGCCGACGCTGCGGCCGGTCATCAACGCGACCGGCGTGACGCTGCACACGAACCTTGGCCGCGCCTGCCTGAGCGAGCGCGCGGTGAGCGCCGCGGCAGAGGCGGCGAGGCGCTATTCGACACTGGAATACGATGTGGAAAACGGCTGCCGCGGCTCGCGGTATCAGCATGTGGAGGCGCTTTTGTGCCGCCTGACGGGCGCGGAGACGGCGATGGCCGTGAACAACAACGCCGCGGCGGTACTGCTGATCCTGTCCGCGCTTGCGGGCGGGGGAGAGGTCATTGCCTCGCGCGGCGAGCTCGTCGAGATCGGCGGCTCGTTCCGCATTCCCGAGATCGTGACGCAGTGCGGCTGCACGCTGCACGAAGTCGGCGCGACGAACAAAACGCACCGGCGCGATTATGAGTCCGCCATCGGCGAGCAGACGAAAGCGCTTTTGAAGGTGCACACGAGCAACTACCGCATCGTGGGCTTTACCGAATCCGTACCGCCGGAGGAGCTGGCAGAGATCGCGCACGGGCGCGGACTGCCGCTCATTGAAGACCTCGGCAGCGGGGCGATCATCGACCTCGAACCCTTTGGCATCCGCGGCGAGCCGACGGTGCAGAACAGTCTGCGCGCGGGCGTGGACGTCGCGTCGTTTTCGGGCGACAAGCTGCTCGGCGGGCCGCAGGCGGGGTTGATCGTTGGCAGGAAAGAATACATCGAACGGCTCAAAAAGCACCCGCTCGCGCGGGCGCTGCGCCTCGACAAGATGACGCTCGCCGCGCTGCACGCGACACTCAGCGCCTATCTGGACACAGAGACCGCCGCGCGCGAGATCCCGACGCTCGCGATGCTGTCGGCGGGCGAGGACGAGCTGCATGCCAAAGCACTGCAACTGCAAAAGTTGCTCGCGGACACGGGCGTTTCCTCGCAGCTTGTGCGGACGGGCGACGCCGTCGGCGGCGGCAGCGCGCCGGTGCAGGAGCTTGCCGGCTGGGCTGTCGCGGTCGGGACGGGCAAGCTCAGCGTGGATGGACTGGAAGAGAAGCTGCGCCTTCGCGCAAAGCCCATCGTCGCGCGCATCCACCGCGGGCAGTACCTCTTGTGCGTGCGCACGATTCGGGAGGAAGACTTTGCTGAGATCGCCGCGGCGGCAGCGGAGGCCATCCGATGAAGCACGTCATCATCGGCACGGCGGGCCATGTCGACCACGGCAAGACCGAGCTCGTCAAGGCGCTCACAGGCGTGGACACCGACCGGCTGGCCGAGGAGAAAAAGCGCGGCATCACGATCGACCTCGGCTTTGCGCGCCTCGATTTTCCGGACGGGAGCTGCGCGAGCATCGTCGATGTGCCGGGGCACGAGAAATTCATCAAAAATATGCTCGCCGGCGCGGGCGGCGTTGACCTTGCGATGCTCGTTGTGGCGGCGGACGAGGGCTTCATGCCGCAGACGGTCGAGCATCTGGACATTTTGCAGCTGCTTGGCGTGAAGGACGGGCTCGTCGTTCTCACAAAGACCGATCTGGTCGATGAGGACTGGCTTAGAATGCTCGAAGAGGACGTCAAAAGCCGCGTCAGGGGCACGCTTTTACAGGAAAAGCCCATTTTGCGCACGTCCGTCCGCACGGGCGAGGGCATTGGGCAGCTGCGCGACGCGCTGCACGATCTGACGCTGCACGCGGGGGAAAAGAGCGCGCGCACACCGTCCCGACTGCCTATCGACCGCGTGTTTTCCGTCGACGGGTTTGGCACGGTCGTTACCGGCACGCTCATCGACGGGCACATCGCCGTCGGCGACGAGGCGCAGCTCATGCCGCGCGGGAATAAGTGCCGCGTGCGCAATTTGCAGGTGCATGGGCGCGACGCGGCGGCGGTGTATGCCGGACAGCGCGCGGCGGTCAATCTGGCGGGCGTAAAGAAGGAGAACATCAGCCGCGGTGATGTGCTGTGCAGGCCGGATTCGATGCAGCCGACGCTGATGCTGGATGTGAAATTACAGAATCTGCCGGATTCCAAGCGGATCATCGAGAGCGGCTCGCGTCTGCACCTCTACCACGGTGCGGCAGTGCGCCTTGCAAAGGCGGTGCTGCTGGACCGCGACGCACTGCGCCCGGGCGAGAGCTGCTATGCCCAGCTGCGGCTGAGCGAAGAGCTCGCCGCGCGGCAGGGCGACCGCTTTGTCGTGCGCTTCTACTCGCCGCTCGAGACCGTCGGCGGCGGAGTGATCTTGGATGAGCAGCCGTATCGCCATAAGCGAAACGATGCGCGCGTGCTCGCGTTGCTCGCCGTGCGCGAGAGCGGGTCGGACGAGGCAAGGCTTGTGCAGGCCGTCGGCGAGCGCGGCGCGGAGGGCATGACGCTCTTGGACCTTGCCGTGCGCTTCGATGAACCGGAGGAAAAACTGACAGAAACGCTCGCCGCGCTCTGCGCGCGGGGAAAGCTCGTCGAGATCGCGCCGTCGCGCTATCTTGCAGCATCGGTGCTGGACGGGCTGTGGGCGAGCTGCGAGATGATGCTGGCAAAGTACCACCGCGAGCATCCGCTGCACGCAGGCATGCGCCTCGCCGAGGCGCGGCAGCGGCTGCTGCACGGCAAAGCGCAGGAAAACGCGGACGCGATCCTTGCCTGCTTTGTACGCGAGGGTAAGCTTGCACTGACGGCGGAGCGCTGCGCGCTTACGGACTTCTCCATACATCTGACCAGGCGGCAGAGCGCCATTCGGGCCGAGTTGCTGTGCGCCTGCCGCGCAGCGGGAATTCTTGGCAAAAAGCAGGACGCGCTCTGCGCGCTGTTCGATAAAAAAGACCGCGTGGAGTGCGCGCGCGTGCTCGAAAGCCTTTTGTCCACCGGCGAGCTCGTGCTGCTTGCGCCGGGTCTCTGCGTCGAAAAAGGCGTTCTGGCCGCGGTCGGCGCGCGGGTAAAGGCGTGGTTTGAAACGCACGACGCGCTCGCGCTGGGAGAGTTCCGCGACGCGCTCGGCACCTCACGCGACCACGCGCTGCTGGTGCTGGAGTATTACGACCGGCGGGGCGTTCTTCGCCGCGAAGGAGACGTTCGCAGACCGGGCGCGCGGTTTGGAGAGCTGCAAAAATGAGGCGGCTTTGGCCGCCTCTCACATGGGAGTAGACGGGTGCTGGTGTGCCCCCCGGTCTTCAAAACCGGTGAGAGGGGTGGAGAGCCTCTTGGGTGAGTTCGATCCTCACATGCTCCCGCCAGAGCCTCGCGGCCATGCGCCGCGGGGCTTTTTGAAAAATGTGGATTTCCCTCTTGACAGAACGGGGGGAAGCTCATATAATACTACTGTTCGCGGCGTGGACCGCACAATTTCATATCCGGGTGTAGCGCAGTTGGTAGCGCGCATGGTTCGGGACCATGAGGCCGTGAGTTCGAATCTCGCCACTCGGACCAAGTAATGATAATCCGAACTACATTATCCAAGTGGGTAATGTGTTCGGATTTATCATTTCTATTGAA
>CALAAN010000236.1 GCA_937884915.1 uncultured Oscillibacter sp. | reverse complement strand
CTGGGGGATTCAAAGGGGGTATTCTCTTCGGAAAGAGAATACCCCCTTTGGTGCCTCGGCGTGTACGCCGCTCCCCCCCTCCCGCGCCCGCGCGGGAAAAGCCCTTCCCTTTTGGGCAAATCAAAAAAGTCGAACTTTTTTGAAAAACCCACTTGACAAGTGGGCCCCGCGTGCTATAATGCAACCAACAAGTAAAGAGCTTCAAACCTATGACGGAGAGAAGTAGCCGATGCTGGTAAGCACAAAGAGAGTCCCGGGTGGTGTGATCGGGGCGGCGGACGGTCGGTGAATGGACTTCAGAGGGCGGATCGAACGGCGAGAGCCAAGTAGAGACCGACGGGTATCCCACCCGTTATCCATCGGGGCGCGTATGATGGTGCGCGTAAGCGAGCGGGCGTTTTACAAAACGTCAATTTGGGTGGTATCGCAGAAGTTTGATGACTTTTGTCCCATGTGTATGGGATGAAGGTCTTTTTTCTTTATATTCCTCCTGTTCCGGCAAAATAGGATCTCATCTGCCACCCGAAATCAAATAAATTTGGAGGAAAACAAAAATGAAAAACAACATGGTGAAAAAGCTCCTGACCCTGGCCCTCGCCGGTGCGATGACCCTGTCTCTGGCCGCGTGCGGCAGCAAGAGCGACGATGGCAGCAACGACGCCCAGCAGGGCGGCGACGAAAGCGGCAAGACCTACAAGGTCGCCATCATCAAGCAGCTCGACCACGCCTCTCTCGACGAGATCGCAAACGCCGTGGCCGCCGAGCTCGACAAGATCGCAGCCGACAACGGCGTGACCATCGAGTACGATATCACCTCCGGCCAGAACGACCAGACCATCTTAAAGCAGCTGTCCGATCAGGCGATCGCCGATCAGGTCGACGCCATCATCCCCATTGCGACGACCGCCGCGCAGATCTCCGCCCTGTCCGCTGAGGACACCAAGACCCCCGTTGTTTACGCCGCCGTCTCCGATCCCGAGGCTGCGAGCCTGACCGGCATCGATTATGTGACCGGCACGAGCGACGCGCTGAACACCAGCTTCATCATGGACATGATGTTCGCCCAGAATCCGGACGTCGCCAAGGTCGGCCTGCTCTACTCCCTCTCTGAGCCCAACTCCACCAAGCCCATCGCCGACGCGAAGGCCTATCTCGACGCCAAGGGCATCGAGTACGTTGAGCAGACCGCGAACACGAATGACGAGGTCGTCGCCGCCGCTTCCGCGCTGATCGCCGACGGTGTGGACGCCGTCTTCACACCGACCGACAACGTCATCATGGCTGCCGAGCTCGCCATCTATGAAGATCTCGCCAAGGCCGGCATCCCCCACTACACCGGCGCCGACTCCTTCGTCCGCAACGGCGCCTACGCCACCTGCGGCGTCAACTACACCGACCTCGGCGCTAAGACCGCCGACCTCGCCTATTCCGCCATCACCGACGGCATGGACGGTATGGAGGACTACTACCTGATGGATGGCGGCATCATCACCGTCAACACCGAAACTGCCGCCATGCTGAATCTCGACTACTCCTGCTTCGACAGCATGGGCACCGTCGTCGAGGTCACGACTACCAAGGACTAAGAAGCATCGCTTCCCTGCAAATGAACTGCCTTCCCCCGACTTTTTCGTCGGGGGAAATTGGCCTGAAAGGAGAAATTTCCCATGCTCATCATCACGCAGACCGCCCTTGAGCTGGGCTTCCTCTACGCGCTGGTCGCGATGGCGCTGTTTTTGAGCTACCGCATCCTCGACATCGCTGACCTGACGACCGACGGCTGCTTCGTCCTCGGCGCGGCCGTGTCCGTCACGGTGACGGCCGCAGGACATCCCGTTCTCGGCGTGTTCGCCGCAATGCTCGCGGGCGCGTGCGCGGGCTTTGTCACCGCGTTTTTGCAGACGAAGCTCGGCGTGCCGTCGATCCTCGCCGGTATCGTCACGAACACCGGTCTCTACACCATCAACTTAATGGCGATGGGCTGGAAGTCGAACCAGAGCCTGCTCGGCGGCAAGACGATCTTCACGATGCTGCGCGAGACCGGCGTCGGCGGCGACTGGTACGAGCTGCTGCTCGCGGCGTTCGTCACGATCCTGGCCGGTCTCCTGCTGGTGCTGTTCCTTGGCACGCGCATGGGCCTCTCCGTCCGCGCCACGGGCGATAACCCCGATATGGTGCGCGCTTCGTCGCTCAATCCTTCGTTCACTGTCACGGTGGGCCTGTGCCTTGCCAACGTGCTCACGGCGCTCTCCGGCGCGGTCGTCGGCCAGTATCAGAAGACCGTGGACATCAACTCCGGCACGGGCATTGTCGTCATCGGCCTCGCCTGCCTGATCATCGGCGAGACGCTGCTCGGGCGCAGGAGTGTCAAAAAAGGCGTCATCGCCGCGATCCTCGGCTCCATTGTGTACCGTTTCATCTACGCCATCGTGTTCTACACGAAGATTGTGCCCGTCGAGTGCCTGAAGCTTCTGACGGCCATCATCGTGGCGCTGGCCATCGCCGCGCCGAGCATTCAGAAATGGGCGGCGTTCCAGAAGCGCAAAATGGCGGCCAAGCGGAAAGGAGGCGCGTAACATGCTGGATATTCAAGACATTTCCAAGACATTCAACCCCGGCACCGTGAACGAAAAGAAGGCGCTGTCCTCTCTTTCGCTGCATCTGAACGAGGGCGACTTCGTCACCATCGTCGGCTCGAACGGCGCGGGCAAGTCGACGCTGTTCAACGCCATCGCGGGCAGCTTTTATGTCGACGAGGGCAGCATTTCGCTTGCGGGCAAGGACATCACCTTCATGCCCGAGCATGAGCGCTCCCGCCGCATCGGGCGGCTCTTCCAGGACCCGCTGCGCGGCACCGCGCCGAGCATGACGATCGAAGAAAACCTCGCGCTCGCGTATCTGCGCGCCGCGCACGGCAATCCGTTCAGCCGCATCAGCAAGAAGGACAAGGAGTTCTTCGCCGAGCAGCTCAAGCAGCTCGACATGGGGCTCGAAAGCCGCATGAAAAATCCCGTGGGCCTGCTCTCCGGCGGCCAGCGTCAGGCGCTCACGCTGCTGATGGCGACGATGGTGCCGCCGCAGCTGCTGCTCCTTGATGAGCACACCGCGGCGCTCGACCCCGCGACGGCGGAAAAAGTGTTGGACCTTACCCGCCGCGTCGTGGCGGAGAGCCGCATCACCTGCCTGATGGTCACGCACAACATGCATCAGGCGCTCGAGCTCGGCAACCGCACACTGATGATGGCGGATGGACACATCGTGCTCGACGTTTCCGGCAGCGAGCGCGCAGGGATGGGGGTCGATGACCTCATTGCGCGGTTCAAAGCTGGAGCGGGGCATGAGCTTGATAACGACCGAATTCTTTTATCGGAATAAAATCAGCAGCACAAAGTGCTGTAGCCTTATTCCCTGCGCCACGCAGGGAGTGCGGATAAAGGGGGCCATTCTCTCACGTGAGAGAATGGCCCCCTTTAAATCCCCCAAGAGAACGCGAGGGGAGGGCCCCTCGACCCCCGACATTGGCAGTCTTTATCTTGAAGAGCTGCACACGCTGCGCAATCAGGTGCGGTGTACATGGCTTCGCCA
>CALAAN010000235.1 GCA_937884915.1 uncultured Oscillibacter sp. | reverse complement strand
CGAAGCACAGCTCAAAGATCGGCAGGCGAATCGAAATGCTGGTGCTCAGGAGCATCGGCGCGCAGACTGCCTGCAAAACGTTGACCGCAAGCGCGAACAGCACGCTGATCTTGAGGACCTTGACACACCAGGCAGCGAGCTTGGGCGCGTAGGCGGCGCTCTCCTGCGTGAACGCGCCGTCTTCCATCGTGTCGAGAAGGCTGATGGCAAAGTACGCCGTCGCCGCGGCGAGCAGCGAGGGAAGGCTTTCCGCGGCAAAGCGCAGGGCGAGGACGACATAGCTGAACGCAAGGCTCTTCGATCCCGTTATGTCCGTTGCCGCAGGCAGGACCGTATCGGTTGTCAAGGCGCTGTTGCCCGCCCTGAGCGTGTCAATGGCGGAAAACAGGCCCGCGAACTCGGCAAAGCAGACCTCGAAGACGAAGTACGCCGCCGCAAGGATAAGCAGCGCGCGGAAGAGCTTCAAAAGCTCCTGCGTATCGCCGCCGGAAAAGCGGCACAGCAGCCGCAGCACGACCCAGCCCGCGAGCAGCGCGAAAATGAGCCACTGCCAGGCAAGGCGCGGGAACAGCTCCTCCGCCGACGTGCTCCAAAAGGAAACCCAGCCGCGCGGAAAGAGCGCGCAGGCTGCGGCGACAGAGAGAAGCGCGAGCAGCGCATCCTCGGGTCTCAGCGCCCGCCGCGCCCCGATGCGCACGAGCACATAGAGCGGCAGCAGAATCACCGCGGCATACAGGGTGAACGCCAGCGCGTAGCCGAAGCGCCCCGAGGCGGCCAGCGCGCTCAGTCCCTGTCCCACCGCGCTGCCTGGGAGTCCGGCGACGGAAAAGGCGTCACCCTCGAAAGGCCGCAGGACAAGCGCGAGCAGCGCGCAGACGAGCACTTCTGCCAAAAGTAATGTCTTGATCCGGTCACGTTTCATATCGCACCTCCGAAATTATTGTTTCACGATAATTTCTAACGTCAGCGTAGCAAAAAAAATATCGTTTGTCAATAATTTTTTCAGGCCAAACGAAATCCGTCGAAACGCGGTACAGTTGCTTCAAAATAAACGACACGTTTGTTTTTTTCTATTGATTATCCCCGCGCGATAGACTATACTGTACTTGTCATATCATGCAATTTCTGTTGCTATTGCTCAAAAAAGACAATCAGGAGGACACCAACAATGAAGTACAATCGCACCTACAACTTCTCCGCCGGTCCCGCAATGATGCCGGAGCCCGTGCTGGAGGAAATCCGTGACGAGATGATGAACTACCGCGGCAGCGGCATGTGCGTCATGGAGATGAGCCACCGCTCCAAGGTTTTCCAGCAGATCATTGACGAGGCCGAGGCCGACCTGCGCGACCTGATGGGCATCCCCGACAACTACAAGGTCCTGTTCATTCAGGGCGGCGCTACGCTGCAGTTCGCGGCTGTGCCCTGGAACCTGATGAAGAACGGCAAGGCCGTCTACGTTGAGACCGGCGCATGGTCCAAGAAGGCCATTGCCGAGGCCAAGAAGTACGGCGAGGTCATCGTCGCCGCTTCCTCCAAGGACAAGAACTACAGCTACATTCCCGACTGCTCTGATCTCGACATTCCCGAGGATGCCGACTATGTCTACATCTGCGAGAACGAAACCATCCACGGTGTGACCTGGCAGAAGCTGCCCAACACCAAGGGTCATGTTCTCGTTTCCGACCAGAGCTCCATGTTCCTCTCCCAGCCCTGCAACGTCAGCGATTACGGCATGATCTATGCGGGCGTGCAGAAGAACGTCGGTCCTGCCGGTATGGTCATCGCCATCATCCGTGAAGACCTCATCCGCGAGGATCTCGATCCCAAGATGCCCATCTACATGCGCTATGACACCCACGCCAAGAACGACTCCATGTACAACACCCCGAACTGCTGGGCCATCTACTGCTGCGGCAAGGTGTTCAAGTACCTCAAGAACATCGGCGGTCTCGAGGAGATGCACAAGCGCAACATCGCCAAGGCCAAGGTCATCTATGACTTCCTGGATTCCTCCAAGATGTTCCACGGCACGGTTGAGCCCGAGTTCCGTTCCCTCATGAACATCCCGTTCGTCACCGATTCTGCCGAGCTCGACGCCGAAGTCGTCGCTGCTACCAAGGCTGCCGGTTACGATAACCTCAAGGGTCACAAGAGCGTCGGCGGTCTGCGCGCCAGCGTTTACAACGCCATGCCCATCGAGGGCGCTCAGGCTCTCGTCGAGTTCCTGAAGAAGTTCGAGGAAGAGCACACCAAGTAATTGCTTTTTAAAAAGGGGGATCATATCCCCCTTTTAGATACCCCCACACCAGTGAAGCGTTCACTGGTGCCGCCGCCAAAGGCGGCTGGGCCAATGTATTTTTGTGACGCACATGTCGTCACAAAAATGATTACAATATTTTTAAGGAGAATTTCGTTATGCGTATTCTTGTTACCGACGGTATGGATAAGGGCGCGATCGAGAAGGTCCGCGCGATGGGTCACGAGCTCGTTGAGCAGTTCTACGAGCCCGACGAGCTGGGCAAGGCCCTGCGCGACTTCGATGTCGCCATCATTCGCTCCAAGACCAAGCTGCGCGCCAAGCAGATCGACGAGGCCAAGGGCAGCCGTTTTAAGTGCGTCATCCGCGCCGGCGTCGGCCTTGACAACATCGACGTGCAGTATGCCAAGGACAACGGCATTGAGGTGAAGAACACCCCGAAGTCCCCCTCCGAGTCCGTTGCTGAGCTCGCCATGGCTCACATGTTCTCCTGCGCCCGTTACATCTCCATCGCCGGCCACTCCATGCGTGAGGGCAAGTGGGAGAAGAAGGCCTACGGCAAGGGCATCGAGCTGACCGGCAAGACGCTCGGTATCGTGGGCTTTGGCCGCATCGGCCAGAAGCTCGGCAAGATGGCCAAGGCCATCGGCATGAACGTCATCGCGTTCGATATCTTCCACATCCCCGGTATCGAGGAAGAGCTCGGCATC